>CBDUUY010000143.1:0-5962 GCA_965370535.1 uncultured bacterium | reverse complement strand
CACCGGTATGCACGACACAGAAACGGTGGGCGCTGACGGACTCGAACCGCCGACCGTCGACCTGCAACACGAAGCCACAGGAGCCACCCAAGAAACCGCACCACGCCACCACCGGTATGCACGACACAGAAACGGTGGGCGCTGACGGACTCGAACCGCCGACCGTCGACCTGCAACACGAAGCCACAGGAGCCACCCAAGAAACCGCACCACGCCACCACCGGTATGCACGACACAGAAACGGTGGGCGCTGACGGACTCGAACCGCCGACCTCTTCCTTGTAAGGGAAGCGCTCTCGCCACCTGAGCTAAGCGCCCGGATCGGTCCTCAGGGTACCGGGGTGCAGCGCCACGGCGGCGGAAGAGCCGCCCTTGACTCTCACGACGGGCTACCGGAAGATCCCGCCCGGCCGGGTGAGAGCGTCCCACACCGGGTCCACCGCCAGCATCCATGCCAGGGTGCCTACGCCGATGAGCAGCACCAGCGCCAGGATCCACGAGGCGCCGTGCTGCGGCGTCATGGGAATCCGCCAATCGGGCTTGCCCTGCCACCTGCGCACCGGATGCATCCGACCGAACGGCGATAGGGGCAGCATCGCCGCCCCGGTCATCGGTGCCGCCGCCAGCATGCCCGACGCCCACCACATGCCGATACCCAACTGCCCCACGGCCACCACGCCGATGGCCAACTGGCCGAATACGATGAACCCGCGAGCGAGTTGCCCGAAAGCGATCACCCCGGTCGCCAACTGACCGATCGCCACCACTCCGGTAGGTGCCGCCCCTATGGCGATCACCCCAACGGGTTCCACTCCCACTGCGATCAGTTTCACCTGCGACCTCCGGTGCGGCAGCGTAGGCCACGGAGCGCCGGCCTGCACCGGACCAGGGCAGACGTGCCGGGTAGCCCGGCACCCCAGACGGGCCAAATGCCCCTAGCCATCGGCGGCGGCCGGGGGGACCATATGCCCTGTACGATTTTCTGATCCCGATCTCACGGAGTGACGATGACCACGTCGGAAGCCGTCCGCGAGGATCTCAATCCTCACCACATCGCACGTCAGCAGTTCGATCTGGCAGTGCCGTTTGTTCGCGAGTTGAAGGGCTGGCGCGGCATCGCGCAATGGCTGTTCGAGCCCGATCGAGCCGTCACCGTCAACATCCCCGTCGAGATGGACGACGGCTATGTACATCTGTTCCGCGGCTTCCGGGTGCTTCACAACGACACCCGTGGGCCCGGCAAGGGTGGCATCCGCTTCCATCCCAACGTCGATGAGGACGAGGTCACAGCCCTGGCCACATGGATGAGTTGGAAGTGTGCGGTGCTCGATGTCCCCTTCGGCGGCGCCAAGGGCGGTGTCGAGTGCGACCCGCGGACCATGTCCGTGAACGAGAAGCGCAGGGTCACTCGCCGGTTCATCGCCGCTCTCGGCGACAACATCGGCCCATACACGGACATCCCAGCGCCCGACGTGTACACCGATGCCCAGACCATGGCCTGGGTCTACGACACCTACGCGATGATGCACCCCGGCCAGAACAACCTGCCGGTGGTAACCGGCAAGCCGCTCGACCTGGGCGGCATCCCGGGGAGGGCCGACGCCACCGCTCGCGGGGCCATGATGTGCACCGAGCACTTCCTGGAGATCGGGGGCCTGCCGGGCAAGCGGAGCCTGTCGGACATGACTGTGGCCATCCAGGGGTTCGGCAACGCCGGCCGTCATGCGGCCAAGCTGTTCCGCGAATCGGGGGCCACGATCATCGCCGTCTCCGACACCAAGGGCGGGGTGTTCAACGGGGACGGCCTCGACGTCACCTCTGTGGAAGCCCACAAGGACGAGACCGGCAGTGTGGTCGGCACCCCGGGCACCGAGACGCTGAAACCGCTCGAAGTGCTCGAGATTCCGTGCCAGATCTTGATCCCGGCCGCGCTGGAGAATCAGATCACCATGGAGAACGCGGGACGCCTGCAGACCAGGCTCGTGGTCGAGGCCGCCAACGGGCCGGTCACCCCGGGCGCCGACCGCATCCTGGCCGAGAGGGACATCAAGATCCTCCCCGACATCCTGGCCAACGCCGGAGGCGTGGTGGTGTCGTACTTCGAGTGGGTGCAGAACCTCGAGAACTCCCAGTGGGAGGAGCACGATGTGCACCTGAAGCTCCGCAAGAAGATGCACCGTTCCACCGAGCAGGTCGTCACCCAGCGGGTGACCCTGGCCGAGTCTCTCGACTACTACCAGGAACGCTGGACCGAATTGATGCCGGATGCTCCCCCGCTGCCCGTCCCGGACATGCGCATCGCCGCCTACGTGATCGCCATCGAGCGCTGCCGCACTGCTGCGGAGCAACGGGGCGTCTGGCCGTAGGCCGGACTCAGCCGGTGCCCGGACCGCCCGGCACCGGGAGCATCGCTTCCTGGGGGATGCGCCGCTGGGCGTTGGTCACCTGAAGGATGCCGAGTTCGTCCACGCTCACGCTGGTGTTGTCACAGCCACCGTCGGCCCGGGACTGGTAGTTCACCCGCACATAGGATGGGCGCAGTTCGGTGCCCTCCGCCGTGACCGCTCGCAGGTCACTCCAGCGCACCGCTGCCGTCTGGTGCTCGCATCTGGCGAACACCTCCGACCACACCAGGGGCCGCACCAGGTACTCCCCCTTGGTATACAGGTCGCGTATTCGGGTCTCCTCGCCGGACTCCAGATGTGTGACGGTTCCCCGCCAGGCCACCATGCCGTCGGGCGCCTCCCCGCTGCGAGCGATCTGCAAGCGATAGCGATGACCGGCCACCCACGGATAGTCCCTGGTATTGCGGTCGCGACGGGCACTGGGGAGCGGCGACTCGGACCCCCGCAGGAGCGACCCTCCGGGGGCGTACCCACCCCAGTTGGCTGCGGTGCCTCCTGGGTAACGAGCGTTCCATTGCAGACCGAGGTGGGCGCCTCCGTGCATACGGTTCCCCGATGAGAAAGATGCCTGCAACGCCCAGAAGTAGAGGCGCCGGGTGAGGGGAGGCATCACCACTTCCAGCACCGCCGAGCACTCCAGCAACGGCTGCGGGGGGATGTCCCAGAACAGGTGAAATGACGAAGCCCCATTGCGCGAGCCGGGTTCACCGGAAGTGCGCAGCCGGGAGGCCCACGCTTCGCTGGCTCGCTGGAACAGTCTCAAGGATCGACCCCTCTCCAACCACAAAGGCTACTCGGCGAGATCATCCAGCACATAGCGGCAGGACCAGTGCGCCCACGGGCCATTGGCGGCGTGCTCCGTCGACCATTCGACCAGCTTTGCTGCGTTGATGGCCTGGTAGGTCGGGTCGTACCGTCCCTCGTCCCAGAGCGGTGTCTTGGGCTCTCCATAGTTGGCCATCCAATCCCAGGTGCCCTCTAGGAACTGAAACAAACCGGTCGCTCCGTATGTGGGATTGAACGAGAACGGATCCCCCCCGCTCTCGCAATCCATGATCGCCAGGGCGTTCTCGGTTTGGCCCAGTGGATCGAAGTACTCGGCAACCAGGTCTCGCCATTCCTCTACATCCCAGGTGTGCGGCCTGGCCTCGCACTCCTGCCGGGCACCGGAGCCGCGGCACACGTCAAAACCGGGGCCACCGTCGATCAGGTTGATCCCGGGACCGGCAAAGATGCGGTCGGAGTGTTCGCCACCCTCGACCACGTCGTCACCGGCCTTGCCGTACAGGATGTCGTTGCCGGCCTGGCCCCACACCACGTCATGGCCGGTCTGGCCGTTGATGATGTCGTCGCCGTCTCCGCCCTTGAGGATGTCGTCGCCGTCCCCGCCCTTGAGGATGTCATCGCCGTCCCCGCCCTTGAGGATGTCATCGCCGTCCCCGCCGAATACCCGATCGTTGCCCAGATAGTCGCGGACCAGGTCGTTGCCGGGTCCGGCCGCCACGATGTCGTTGCCCCGGCCGGTCAACACCACGTCGTCGCCCCCGAGAGAACAGATTCTGTCGTTGCCGGCACCGGCCTCGATCCGGTCCGGCCCGGAAGTGCCGATGATCACATCGTCACCGGGCGTCCCGGTGATCACCCCGTCGCCATCGACATCCCCGATGATCGTGGCTTCCCTGCCCCGGCACGTAGGGAGGTCTTCACCGGATGCGAGCGGTCCGGCTGCCGCCGTCATCGCCATGACCGCGAGCGTCACCGTGATGCGGCGTGATGTCTGCATGGACGCTCTCCGTGGATCGGGTTGCCGGGTACCAAGATTATCAGGGTCTCGAACCCCCGTTTGCCGCCATCACCACTCGAATCTTCCACCGCTCAGCAGCCGAATAGTCATCTCCGACCATCTGAATCACCGCCCGGAAAGGGCGTCGTCCCCCATAGGGATCGGGCAGACAACTGCGACCCGAATCACTACTTCGGATATGCCGGCAATCACAGCCCCGGCCCGTGGCCACGGCTTTCGATAGCGGGGAGGAGCGGTCTCGAAGCCGCTCCTCTCCTGCGTCGCCCACTATCCGTTGGCCAGACCGGCGCGGGCTCCCAGTTCCGGCTCCAGCCTGTCGAGGGAAGACACCAGGGAGGCGAATGCCTCCTCCACTGCGGATTCGGTATCGAGAACCTGGGCTGCGTCCGCCAACCGATGGGCTGCTTCTGCCGCTTCGGCCGCACCGAGTTCCTGCAACCTGGCGGCCAGTCTGCCCGCGATCTCCCCCGCCTCAGCAGACCGCCTTCCCGCCACGGCCTCCTCCAAGCCGTCCACCAACCCTGAATATGCGTCGACGAAGCTCCCCGACTCCTCACCCCCGGCCGCGCCGGCGACACAAGCGGCGCTTGCCATCGCTTCGACGTACGAGGCGAGTTCCTCGGCCCGGAACGGCTTGGCGAGATATCCATCCATGCCGGCGGCGAGACAGGCATCTCGATCCGAGCCCATGGCGTGGGCGGTGAGTGCGATGATCGGCAACCGGGAGGCACCGGTGTCGCCCTCCCACTCACGGATGGCCCTGGTCGCCTCGAGGCCGTCCACTCCGGGCATCTGCACGTCCATGAGCACCACATCGAAGTCGTGCGCCGCCACGGCCTCGACGGCCGCAGCGCCATCTACCACCTGCATCACACGGTGGCCTCTCTTCTCCAGAACCCGGGCCGCCAGCAGCCGGTTGGTGGCACTGTCGTCGGCCAGAAGGATCTTGAGCGGCCTGCGCCGCTCCCGGAGCCAGTGCCTGGTGACCAGAGTCGCCGCAGGCGCCGATCCCGTGGAGATGGCCATCAGCGCCTCCCCGACATCGGAGTCACCGAGAGGCTTCGTCAGATATGCCCGCACCCCGGCGGCACGGAACCGGGCCCCGTCGCCACGCCGGCCGGCACCGACCACGACGAGCATCGGCACTCCGGCCAACAGGCCCGAATCCGCCAATCGGCGGCAGTAGTCCACATCCGGCTCTGCGAAGTCCACGATCAACGCGCCGGGCCGCCGGCCCTCTGCCCGTAGCGACGCCGCCAGGGTCAGCGCCTCGGCGGCCGACCCCAGGCCCATGGCCGTACGCCCGGTCCCTGCGACCATGTCTACGAGGCGCCGGCGGGACGGCCCGTCCCCAATCACCAGCACGGGACCCTTCGCCATGGCGGCGCCTCCGACCCCGGTCAGCGCCGATGTCTCCGGCAACTCGGCGGTGAACGAGAACACGCTGCCTTCCCCCTGCCGGCTCTCCACCGAGATCGTGCCGCCCATGGCTTCCACCAACTTCGACGAGATCGCCAACCCGAGACCGGTCCCACCGTGGCGCCGGGTGACCGACCCGTCTGCCTGCTCGAAGGCGCCGAAGATCAGATCCAGGTGCTCCGGAGCGATCCCGATCCCGGTATCTGCCACATCGAACCGGATGAGGGAGCCGCCGGCGATCGAGGCCGTTACCCGGACCCGGCCCTCATCGGTGAACTTGACGGCGTTCCCCATCAGGTTCATCACCACCTGCCGCAGCCGCCCCGGATCGCCG
>CBDUUY010000142.1:0-5972 GCA_965370535.1 uncultured bacterium | reverse complement strand
AATCCGGTCTGGCCCGAGTTGCGAGGTGTTCCATGCGACCCATCTACCAGGGCAGAATCGCCAGACACCCGATACCACAGAGCGTCTGACCAAGGATCAGACGGTCGACGATTCGAGTTCCTCCGGGCGTGCCGATAGCCCCGGATTCTTGGCCTGGGGTTCTGTGGTGCCCTTCGGAACACCCTTTTCTGCCTGGGGGGTTGGGTGGTTGTGGCATCGGGTGGGCATTTCCCGGTTGCCGGGTGGCGAGGGTCGACGGTCGACGGCCGGCGATTCGAGTTCCTCCGGGCGTACCGGGAGCAGCCCTTGCACCGCAAGGGTCTCTACGTACGCGCTCCTCGACGATGGGACCTTTCAAGGCTGCCTCTGGGAGCCATTCGCCCGATCGGCCAGTGGGAATTGACCCGCGTGCCCCTTTCCCTACCGGAGACCCCACAATGACGGTGTCGATACACTCGATTGTGAGACGGATCGGTGAAGGAGTTGATCATGGCACGGCCAATGTGCGAGAGCTGTGGGATGCCGTTGAAGGACGGCAACAAAGGCAAGGAAGCGGATGGGGCGGACAGCGATCGATACTGTCAGCACTGTTACGCGGGGGGCGAGTTCACGCTACCCCATGCAACCGTGGATGAGATGCGGCAGATGTCGATCACCGGTATGACTGAGAGCCACTGGCCCCGTTGGCTGGCCAGGCTCATGACCAAGAACATCCACAAACTGCCTCGCTGGCAGGCTGCGGACACGTCTGCACCGAGAGGGCCTGGATAGACGCCTGATCGACCGAGTCCGGTGATCGGGCAATCAGTCTGGGGAGCACGAACGCTGGCGGAGCCTCGGGATTCTCAAGCCTGAGCCGTCGATCCTCAGGCCGGACTCCGGGCCCGTGCCTCGTTGCGATGGTTCGCCCTCTTCGGGAGACCGCGCCGTAGCCGGCGACGCACCTGACGTCGGCTTCCGTCGATATCAGGCCTCAGCGAAGCTGCCGGCATCTCCCAGGTCGGTGTCGTCCGTTCTGAGTTGATTGCCCCGCCACGCCAATACGTCCATGCTTCCTGTCGATCCCGGCGTTCTCCTCACGGTTGTTTGCAGGTATCTGTGAGGCCGACGCGGTGATCACCTATTGGGGAGCACCCTCAACGGATTCCCTCATACGCCACGTCCGTGGATGAGACTCGCCGATCTCGCCGGGTGAGACCGTGATCAGATCAAGTCCCATCGACAGCTCGACCGAGATACCTTCTTTGTACCGTTTACGGTATCGTTTTAGGTTCCGATAATGGTGTTGAGACTCTAGTATCGGAGTCTCGGAAAAGGCACACTCTGAGGGAGAGAGAGGAAGCCTCGTGTCCAGTAGAACGAAATCCCGGTCGGAGGAGGCTCACCGGAAGACCGTCCGGTCCACCATCGCCGATGTCGCGGCATTCCTGCAAGAGGTCCTCGGCCAGAAACTCGTTGCGTATCTCGCCGGAGTCACCGGGGCCAAGACGGTCGGGCGTTGGGCGTCCGGCGAACAGCACCCTCGATCTGCGGCCGAGCAGCATCTGCGGGCGGCCTATCAGGTGTTCCTGCTCCTGCAGGAGGGCGACAGCGCCCACACGGCGCGAGCCTGGTTGATCGGCCTCAATCCTCAACTGGATGACGAGTCGCCGGTCACGGCCATCCGTGATGGGCGACTGCGTGACGTCATGACTGCTGCCAGGTCGTATCTGGCGGGGGGATAGGTGGCCATGCCGGTGCATGAGGTGGCAGCACCGGCCGGTGGGATCTGGAGGGTCGGGAAATCCCCGAACCCACTCGAGATCACCCAGCCACTGTCTGCAGAGGAACTCTCGTCGCCGCGAGCGGGCAACCGGTTCGACAGCCCAACCGGCACCTATGGAGTCCTCTACTTCGGTTCCGAACTGGTGGGTTGCTTCGGTGAGACGCTGGCACGGTTGCGGCCGGAGGCGGCTGTAGCCGAACTGGTGAGGACGGATTGGCGGGCCGGTGGGTTCATGGACCCCGGGGCGATCTCCGCCGATTGGCGCCATCGACGGCTGGCCGTGAGGGCTGTGGTATCTGATTCCCGGCCCTTCCTCGATGTGGAATCTGCCGCAACACACAGGGTGCTCTTCAAGGCGTTGGCCCCGGCGTTGCTCGCTCTGGGGCATGCAGACCTGGATGTTCCGGTGGTGCGTGGACCGGATCGCCGGGTGACGAGGTTGATCTCGGGTTGGGCGTATGACCAGGTGGATGATGACGGCAACCCGAGATACGCGGGATTGCGATACGTCTCCCATATCAGTTCGGACTGGGAGTGCTGGTGTGTCTTCGGAGACTGTGGCCTCTCCGAAGTCGAGCGGCTCACCATCGCCCTCGACGTGCCGGGTCTCGAGGATGCTGTCGACCTTCTGGGCCTGAGGGTCTTCTAGCGACACGGGTGGCAATGGTTCAGGGAGGTTTGGGTTGCCCTGCGCCCCTCAACCGGCCTTCGGCACCGGCCTCACCTCGTCGGAACGCAGATGGTCGAGTAACCGATGCCTCGACTGTCCAGGTCATCCAGGATCACCGGTAGTGCATCCCTGTGCAGCCAACCCCAGATGTCGTGCATCAGAGTGACGTCACCGGCCTCCCACTCCTTGGCTCTTCTGATCACACCCGAAGTCGATTTGTGGGAGTAGTCGAGTGAGTTGCCTTTGGGAGACCACAGGACCACGAGGTGTCCATGCTCGGCGGCAACCCTGTACAGCCTGTTGCTGGTGATGCCTCCAGGAGGTCTCACGCACACCGGTGTCGTGCCTGTGGCGTTGAAGATGGCCTCAGCGGCGTCGTCGAGCAAGGCTCCTACGGCGGCGTCCGAGCGGTTCGTCAGATTGTGGTGTCGGTACGCGTGGCTCTGCAGCGAGTGCCCTTCATCGACGATCCGGCGGGCCAGATCCGGGTAGGCGTCCACCTTCCATCCGAGCACGAAGAAGGTCGCCTTCACCCCGCGCTCTTTCAGGATGTCCAGGATGATCGGTGTCCACTCCGGGTCGGGGCCGTCGTCGAACGTCAGCGCCAGCGTCCCCGGCAGGGGTTCGACACGGATCACCACGGGTTCGAAGAAGGCCGCGGGCATGGTGGTCGTCGGGTAGAACCCGTACTCCCCGAGTTGCTGGGGTGTCGGATCGGCCCCCTCCAGGGCGGGGATGGGGGCGATGACGACCGGGGGAAGAGCCTCGACCGGTTCCTCGGCCGCCAATTCGGCCACCCTGGTCGTCGGTGTCGAGACGACCACCGGGGCGGCGTCGGTGGGCGCCGCCTCCACCGCATCGGGGGAGCCGCAACTCGTCAGGCAGAGGGCGACGCCGAGAGCGATCCAGGCACGCCCAGGGTGGCTCTGCGTCTCGGTGTTCTGATCGCCCGATGCAGGCACCCGGTCTCCTCGCGTCACCGGGATCATCGCAGATGGGCGAACCGGAGGCCGATTGGAGGGTCACGCTGTGGGGCCCACTGATTGGGGGATGGGAGACCACCCCATGATCCCGAATCGCAGCCGCCGCGGTCAGAGCCGTTCTCCCCATTCCGGGTGGTGGCGGCGGCTGAGACTGCCCCTCCAAGGCCAGAAACGGGTTCATGGAAGCTTCATGTGGCGAACACGGGCCTGAGATGCCGGTATCCGATACTGAGATGGATGTTCAGAGCAAGGAGCACATCATGAAGAAGACGATCGGTTTCCTCCTCGTCGTCGGGTTGATGGTCGGGGCGATGGCCGCGGTGGCCCTCGCAGCGACCCCGGGTGACGGCATGCCCGCCGCCGACGACCGGATAGGCGCCAACTTCGTCGACGAGGATGGCGACGGTGTCTGCGACGAGTTCGTGGACGAGGACGGCGACGGTGTCTGCGACAACGCCGGCCAGAGCGCCATGGGCGAAGGCAACGGATACATGGGTGGCCGCAACGTCGAGTTCAGCGAGAACGGCCCGCACGGCACTCACCAGGGTTCCAACGGCGGCGCTGGATTTGTGGACGCGGACGGTGACGGTGTCTGCGACAACGCGGGTGCCGGCGAACAGCAGCAGAAGGGCCACGGCCACGGCCGCAATCGGTAACTTCTGAACTGAATCGACTGATACTCCCGCATCGAGCGCCTCCCCCATCATCGGGGCGAGGCGCTCGGCGCGTTCGGTATCCATTACCCCCTTGCCTCAGGCACCAACCCGCGGTGGCGCCAAGAGGCAGCCACCGGCGTGCCGTCGAGTCGGCGATGGTGAGATCTCCGGGCAGACACGGGCCGACCTCACGTCGGCCGCGTTTGCTATCTTCGGTTGTAGGCGAAACCGATATCGAAAAATGGGAGGCCACTTCACTATGCGGCGATTGATTCTGACGGCAGCGCTCTTGCTGGCCGTCACGGTGCTACCGGCTGGAGTAGCCGGCGCCGATGGCCCGGGAGCCTGCGGCGATCCATTTACACCTATCTACGACATCCAGGGGACCGGCTACTCGAGCCCATTCACCGGTGACTGGGTGGTGACCGAGGGCATCGTGACCGTCGATCTGCAGAAGAGCAGTGAGCTCGGCGGGTTCTTCGTGCAGGATCCCAACGGTGACGGCAAGGCCAGGACATCCGACGGCATCTTCGTCTATCACAAGGATTACTACGCCTACGACGTGTCCGTCGGGGACTACATCCGCTTCGAGGCCAAGGTCAGCGAGTACTACGGCCAGACGCAGTTGGGCAACATCTACGAGGGCGATCTCACCTACTGCGGTACCGGCGAGATCGAGCCCATGGTTCTGCCGGTCCGCAAGTTCACGAGGCGCGGTGAGTCCTACGAGGGCATGTATGTGACCTTCCCGGCACGTCTCCGCGTCACCGACACCTACAACCACCAGAAGTACGGCGAGGTCTTCCTCACGCAGGCAGGTGTCGCCGAGACCCCGACCAACCAGTACGCGCCCGGCCTCATGGCGGACAAGTTCGCGGAGCGCAACATGCGCAAGGTGGTGCTGCTCGACGACGGCTCCGGCTACTCCTACCCGGACCCGATCCCCTTCCTGCGCGAGGGCGACACCCTGCGCCTCGGGGACTCGGTGCGGGGCCTGACCGGTGCGGTGGGTTACGGCTACAGCAAGTACCGGATCCAGCCAGACGGTGACGTCGACTTCACTCCGAACAACCGTCGCAAGGATGCTCCGAAAGTTGGCGGCGACCTCGTCGTCGGCTCGGCCAATGTGCTCAACTACTGGAGCACCATCGGCTGCGGATATCCCTGCCGGGGTGCCCAGACGCAGGAGCAACTGGACATCCAGACCGACAAACTGGTCGCCGAGATCCTGGGCATGGGTGCCGACATCATGGCCCTTCAGGAGATCGAGAACACCGGCACCGACGGCATCGTGACCCACGATGCCATCGAAGCGTTGGTCACCGCCCTCAATACTGCTGAGGGTGACGAAGTGTGGTTCTGGGATGGGCCGGCGACCCATTACAACGCCTACCCGATCCGCAACGAGATCATCTATCGCAGCACGGAGGCGAATCCGATCACGGCGATGTGGGCAAGCCCGATCGCCCTCGCCGACTTTGCCTTCGATCGTGTGCGGCCGGGCGACACCGATCCGGTGGGGCGGCCTCCGCTGGCACAGATGTTCGAGTACGACGGAGAACAGTTCATCCTGGTCGTGAACCACTTCAAGTCGAAGGGTTCGGCGTGCGATTCCATCGGCGATCCGAATCTGGGTGATGGGCAGGGGAACTGCAATCTGACCCGCGTGGCTCAGAGCGAGGCGCTCCTCGAGTTCGTGGATGATCTGGCCACCGAGTTCGGTGAACCAGACGTCCTCGTGGTCGGCGACCTCAACTCCTACCTGATGGAGGATCCGGTCCTGGCCCTGGAAACAGGGTTGACCAACCTGGTCACGATGTGGGATTCGAACCCCTACTCGTACAACTACTTCAATTGGAGTGACAAGCCCTGGATCGGCCGCGGACTGCTGGACCATG
>CBDUUY010000141.1:0-5982 GCA_965370535.1 uncultured bacterium | reverse complement strand
TCACCGTTGTCGGCCCCGGCCGGCAGCACGGCCACCAGCATCACCCCGACGATCACACCTGCCAGCGCACTGAAGAAATGCCCACGCCTGAAACCCACAATCCCTCCCTATCGAATTGGCTACCAGGCGATTATGGAGGCCGGGGAGGGCTCAGACCCAGGGCCGAACGACCCCTTGCCTTCCCCGGGATCACACGCTCCCCGGCCGACGGAACACCCCCGGCGGCAGGCAGGCCCTCCTCCACCAATCCGGCGATGTGGGCCATTACCGCGAGGTCGGCCCGGCCCGGCGCCCACTCGGGTGTGCGCTTGCTACCGACCGCCAGATACCCGATCGGGCACCCATCCCGGCAGATCGGCACCAGTGCCGGACGCCGGAATCCACGCGACTTGAGTTCCAGTCGCAAGCCATCATCGACACCCCTCCCCACAGCCACTGCCCCGGGACCGATGTGCGACACGTTCTCGACGATCCCGGCCGCCCTCATCGGGTGCACCGCAGCGCTGTCCACAAAGGACTCCGGTCCGAGGTGCACCCTGGCAACCGCCTCGCCCAGCAACGGAAGCATCACCTCGGCATGATCGACCCGCACCAGACTCCGGGTCACCCGCAGTGCCGCCACCACACGATCCCGCAGATCTTCCACACTTGCCAGCGCCGCCGTAGCTACCCGCCGACGGTTCTCTACCGATACGAGATCGACGTATGCCCTCACCCCCAGGTAGGCGAGGCCGGTCCCGATTCCGGCAACGGCAAACCCCACCGGGTGTGTCCACAGAGACCCAACCGCCAACAAGCCCAGCACCGCCCCAACGGCCGACATCAGCAGACTGATCGTGATCGTGCGCCGCGTCTCCGCACTTGTCTCCCGCTGTCCATGCGTGGCGACGATGGCTTTGATGACCATCAGGCTGATCAGGGCGGTGACGGCAACGGCCAGCACCGCTGCCGCCGAACCCAGCAACCCCACCGGTGCCGCACCCCGGCCGAGCACAGCGTGATACACCGCTGCGGCGGCTGAGGTCTCGAAGCCCAGCAGGGCGAGGTTCAGCCCGGCCTTGATGACGGGTAATCGCCGGACCAGCACGTAGACCACGATCCCCGCCAGCATCCGGCCGAGCATGAGATCGCCCGGGGTGGCGAACGCGAGTCCCATCACCAGCGTCACCTCGGAGAAGGACAGAGTGTGAGTATGCCCACCGCCGTGACGATGCACCGATGCCAATTCGGAGGCGACCGTGAGGGCAAAGACCATCCAGAGAGTCAGGGTGATCGGGCCGGTCGGGCCGTGATCCGGAAGCGTCGGGAGCAGGGCAAAGGTGGCGGCCGTCATCACAGCGACTAGGGCCAACGCGGGCCGTTCGCGGATGCCGGGCGTCCGGGTTTCTGGTGCCGTCGCAGGCGAGGGGTTCACATTGGGTCTCCCGTCATCACGCCGATCTGAACCTCAAACACTCACAGTGTTCACTTCGGCATTGGAGGACGCCCATCTTCTCGCCAAAAGCACGGACACAAGAGGACTAGTGCCCCGGCCGATGCCGGGGTTACGGCGAGTGGAGCAGGTGATATCGAGGGCGAGGAGGGGGCCCCTCCGGGGAGGCATGCAGAAAGGAACTGGCTACCGGTGGCCGCGCCCCGAAGAGGGGGCCGGCGAACCCCAATGGCGGTCAGAGGGAGACGATCTCCTCGAGACTCCAACCGGGTGACATGGCCCATGCCGCCGCGTCGTGGGGAGAAAGAGGCCGGGACATGAGATATCCCTGTGCCGCATGGCAGCCGAGTTCCGCCAGCAGGTCCCAGACGGCAACGGTCTCGACCCCCTCGGCAACCACCTGCAAGCCGAGCGAATGCAGCAACTGGACCGTGCCCACCACGATCGCCCTGTCACCGGGGTGTTCGGCCATCCTGGCCACGAAGGATCGGTCGATCTTCACCTCGCCGACCGGCAGGTTCTGCAGATACGACAGCCCGGAGTAGCCGGTGCCAAAATCGTCGATGGATAGCATGATCCCCGCCGCGGCCAGTCGGAGCACAGCGTCCTGGGCGCCTCGATCCTCCGCGAGGGTCTCTGATTCGGTGATCTCCAGGATCAGGGCATCTGTGGGCAACTCGTGCCGGCCGAGAGCCTCCTGCACCTGTTCGGCAAAGCCGTCTCCTGAGAGCACGGTGGCGACGATGTTCACCGAGACCGAGAGCGAAGGGTTGGATTGGCGCCACCGGGCGATATCCGCCAGGGATGTCTCCAGCACCCCGAACGTCAGCGGTGTGATCACCCCGGAGTGACCGGCCAGGCCGATGAACTCGAAGGGGGAGATCGGACCCAGGTCCCTGTGGGTCCAACGTGCCAGGGCCTCGAACCCGATCGTACGGCCTGTGGCCATCTCGATTACGGGCTGATAGTGAACCGCTATCTCCCCGGCCTCGACGGCGTGCCTCAAATCGTTGGCCAACATCAGGCGGCGCTCCGCCGCCAAGTCCTGCTCCAGGTCGAAGACCTCCACGGTTCCCCTGGCCGTCTTGGCGATCGATCTCGCCATGTCTGCCCGGCGCAGCAGGGTGTCGGCATCGGTGCCGTGATCCGGGTAGATGGCCAACCCGGTCGATGCCGCCAGCATCAACCCGGTCCCGTCGATGACGAACGGTGTGGTGAACGCATCCCCGATCCGCCTCGCCAGGGCAACAGTGGCGTCTGCCCCCCGCACCTCGTTGAACACCACCCCGAATTCGTCGCCGCCGATCCGGGCAAGCACATCGCTCTTCCGGATTCCGGCCTGCAATCTCCTGCCCACCTCGACCAGAAGGGCGTCGCCTCGTTCCGGCCCGAACATGTCGTTGACATCCTGGAAATGGTCGAGGTCGATGACCGCCACCGCCGCACGATCTACGCCTCCCTGCAAGGTCGCCTGGAGTCGTTCGACAAATCCGGTGCGAGTGAGTAGCCCGGTCAACCCGTCGTGAAGGCGTTGGTACTCCTTGATCTCGATCTCCAGGCGCAACCGCTCGACGAGGGCCACCCTTTCCAGGTTGGCGACCATCTGGGTCGTCAGTGTCTCGAACAGCGTTCGATCCAGCCAGGAACTGCGGCCGGCCCGGGTCTTGTTGCCGGCGACGATGAACCCGCTCAAGTCGCCCGACTGGAAGCCGTTCAGCAGGCCCTCGCCGAATCCGCGCTCGGCCAGATGGCCGGCCATCTCCGGGTCGATGTCCGTCAGGGAGACGACACCGAGGCCGGCAACCCCGCCGATCAGCATCTCCAACCCTGTCCGATCGTGTGGCTGTATCCCGAAATGGCCGCCATCGAGTCTGGCGTAGATCCACCGGCGGCCATCACCGGTCCCGTGCAGGGCGGCGACCTCGACCTCACCCACCCGGAAGGAGGCCGAGAGATCCTGCAGGGTCCCCTCGGATACGGCGGCGGATTCCTGGGAGTTGATCGATGTCGTGAAGGCGTGGACCGACCTGAGTTCCGTGTGGCGATCGCTGAGCGAACCGAACAAACGCAGCGCCCCATACATCAGCGCCATCACCACCGCTACCACCACCACCGCCGCCGAGTTGCTCCACACCGCTATCAGGAACAGGAGTGACACGATCCCGACACCGAGGCTGATGCCGAACCCGCTCAGCATCGACCGGACGACCTCGCCAAGCGTGCGCCGGCGATCGCTGACCCGGATCGCAGCCGCGACCAGAGAGCCGCTCAGGATGACTGTGATGGTATGAGCCGCCAGAATCAACATCCACGCCCCAACACTGCCCCCGCTGCCGCTCCCGAGCAGGCTCCGCAGAAAGGCGATGGCGACCACGACTTCGAGGTAGTACATGGTGAGGTTGAAGCTCACCTTCATACCGCCCCGACGCCGGTAGGTGAGCGCCACAACAGAACCGGCCAGACGCCCGGCGATGAGGGCCGGCGGCGACGCCAGCAGCAACCCGAACACCATAGGGACACCACTGAGAGTGACGATGTGAGCATCGGTACGCACCTGAACCTGGACGACGGCCAACTCGGACACCGCAAATGCGATAGCCAGGGCCCACCAGGGGATCAGATACGGAGCGTCGGCCACCGCTGCAGAGGGGACCAGGCTGGCGTGAACCAGGGCGGCGACGGCCACCATGGCGCCGGCCATCCCCCAAATGATCCCGGCGCCCGGGTAGCGCCCGCGTTCAGCGGTGCGATTGCTCGTGTGCTCCATATTCTGGGGGATCGACGCAGCGACGGGCGCACCGCGACGAGCCTCCCATCTCATCGGCCGGTCGGGAATGCGGCTTCATTGATCTCTCCGACTGCCGGATTCCCAGCAAGACCAGGTACCGGAACCGGATGTCGGCGGATCGACGGCTCTACCGGCCCCGGGGAGAGATGTGGGCGACCCTGTCGGATGGGGAGAGCATGCGGTTGATCCTGCCCAATTCGCGATCGGCCTCGGCTAGACGCCGATCCGCCTCCTCGACGTCGCCCTCCGCCCGCAACCGACGATCATCGGCGAGAGCCCGACGCCGCATATCGCGAACCTCGTCGACCAGGCGATTGCGGCGCACCCACTCCCGCACCCACCAGGAAGGGTCGTAGGGAGCATCGAGACCCGGGATCGGCTTGCCGGCACCGGGCAGGTTGTCGAACTCGCCCCGGTCCATAGCCTCCCGAATCTGCCGCTCGACCAGCGAAGGGGGCAGTGGGGGATCCCTCCGGTCCTCCCCCATCGCTACCCGCCCTTGCCGGAGATCGGCCCCGACCGACCGGCGCAGGTGCCGGGACCGCTAATTGGCATAGGAGATCGATTGGGCGTGTGCCCAGCGCGATGCGGCGGTGGCGTAGGCCTCACCGGCTCTCTCGAAGTCGCCCTCGGCAAGAGCCTCGACGCTGGCGGCCACATCCCGCGCCGTCTCGTCGAATACCAGGTCGCCTTCCGGGAACAGGGTCGCCACCTCGTCATAGTCCAATTCCACGAGTGCATCCGGAGGGAAGGCGTGCAACCACGAGATGACGTCCCCGACCTGCTCGATGACCTGATCCTCGAAGCCGGCCTCGTCGAGCACTCCCACCACCCGCCGGAGGCGCTCCATGGCATCGCCCTGAAGGGCCCTGTACCGGATCGAGATTCCGCCGGACCCCGAATCTACGATCTCCCGTTCGGCGGGTACGAAGGCGGCGAACCAGCGCAGGGGCACATGCCAGGGCGAGGTGAGGATGTGGGACCGCACAGCCGGGCCACCCGCCTGGATGCGCTCCAACTCCCTGGCGGCAGCCTCGGCCATCCGCTCCGGCACCAGAAGTGAGGCGGTCAGGCCCGGATAGGTGTTCCGGAAGGCGATCACGCCTTCCAACATGCGCAGCCTCGGAAACCGGGGGCACACAAAACGGCGGCCGTCATGCTCTGTGATGAAGGCATCATCCCGCGGGACCTCATCCCAGATTCCGAACGAACCACGGGTGAGCACCCGGTCGCCGCCGGACGGCCGGATGTGCTCCGGGAAATACCCGATCTGGTCGGCCGGCAGGTAGACGCGCAGGTAGGCGGATTTGGCCACCACGGGATGCTAGTGCCCCGACCAGAAGCGTCTGCCGCGTTGACGACGTCCAGGGACCCCTCTGGCTGTGTCCTCGTCCTCGACGCACGATCAAGTGCGGCTTCGTCCGAAGTCCTTGCCAGAGACGCCCCTGCCTCGCCCTCAACATCACCAACGCCACCGGCCAGGGCACTCGTCCCCCGACCAGAAGCGTCTGCCGCGTTGACGACGTCCAGGGACCCCTCTGGTAATCACGACTCGACCGCGATCCCGGGGGTCTCTCGCCCGGCCGTCCCAACCCCAGGGCACGCCCTTTGGCTAGCATCCGAGATGAGCCACCGATCCGAGGTGGTCGTCGCTGAAAGGAGCCCGCTTTGGGCGTATTCGACGCGATAGGTGATCGAAGCCACGAGGAAATCGTCTTCGGCAACGATCCCATATCCGGCCTAAAGAGCATCATTGCCATCC
>CBDUUY010000140.1:0-6110 GCA_965370535.1 uncultured bacterium | reverse complement strand
CCCGCTTGACGAAGTCGGGCGCGTCCTCGGGCACCGCCGGGCGCAGCCGCCTGGTGCTGGTGGCCTCGGCCGGCACCTCGATCCGGTGCAGAGCCGCCATCGAAGCGTCCACGGCGTCGAAGTTGCGCTTCAACACAGTCTCGCCACGCTTGCCGTACGTCTTGGTGATCGAATCCTTGATCGCCTGGATGGCCTCATCGGCAGGAAGGATTCCCGCCAACCCGAAGAAACAAGTCTGCAGCACCGTGTTGATGCGCCCGCCCAGGCCGGCCTCCTTGGCCACCCCGTAGCCGTCAACGATGTAGAACTCGATCTCCTTGTCGATCATCTGCTGCTGGGTCTCCACCGGCAGGCGATCCCAGGTGCCATCGACCCCGTATGGGCTGTTGAGGAGGAACTTGGCGCCCATACGGGCCCGGGAGAGCACGTCCACCTTCTCCATCAAGCCGAACTGGTGGCAGGCCACGAACGATGCCTTGTCTATCAGGTACGAACTGCGAATCACCTCGTCGCCGAAGCGGAGATGCGACACGGTCATGGCACCCGACTTCTTCGAGTCGTACACGAAGTAGCCCTGAGCGTGCATCGGCGTGTGCTCGCCGATGATCTTCACCGAGTTCTTGTTGGCGCCGACGGTGCCGTCCGACCCGAGGCCGAAGAACAGCGCCCGGACCACTCGATCGCTGTCGGTGTCCCACTCCTCGTCGTGCACCAGGCTGAGGTGGGTGACATCGTCCACGATGCCCAGCGTGAAATGCACCTTTCCGTCGTCCTTGCCGACCTCGTCGAGTGCGGCCTTGGCCATCGCAGGAGTGAACTCCTTGGAAGAAAGGCCGTACCGGCCGCCGATGACCTTCGGCATGCCATCCAGATGGAGCGTGCCGTCGGAGGCGGATTCGACGAATGTCGTGATGACATCCTGATACAACGGTTCGCCGATGGCACCCGGCTCCTTCGTACGGTCGAGCACCGCGATGCCCGTGACCGTCTTGGGGAGGACCGACAGGAAGGCCTCGCGGTCGAAGGGGCGGTACAAGCGCACCACGACCACACCCACCTTCTCGCCTTCCGATGTCAACCGGTCCACCGCTTCGAGGGCGGCGCCTACGCCCGACCCCATCAGCATGACGACCCTCTCGGCATCGGGGGCGCCGTAGTAGTCGAACAGGTGGTACTCCCTGCCGGTCAGTTCGGCCAGTTTGTCCATCGACTCCTGCACCTTGCCGGGCACGGCCAGGTAGTACGGGTTGGAGGCCTCACGTGCCTGGAAGAACACATCGGGGTTCTGAGCGGTGCCCCGCAGCACCGGGTGCTCGGGGTCCATAGCGCGGGCGCGGTGGGCGGCGATGGCGTCCGGGTCCATCATCGCCGTCAGGTCGTCGTCGGTGAGGCGCTCGATCTTGGCGACCTCGTGACTGGTGCGGAAGCCGTCGAAGAAGTGCAGGAACGGAACCCTGGTGGCCAGCGATGCTGCGTGGGCCACCGCGGCCATGTCCTGGGCCTCCTGCACCGAGGCGGATGCGAGCAATCCGTACCCGGTCTGGCGGACCGCCATGACATCGCTGTGGTCGCCGAAGATGGAGAGGGCGTGGGTGGCGATCGAACGCGCCGTGACATGGATCACTCCGGACGACAACTCGCCAGCGATCTTGTACATGTTGGGGATCATCAGTAGCAAGCCCTGGGACGCGGTAAAAGTTGCCGTCAGCGCACCTGCCTGAATGGCGCCGTGACAAGCGCCGGCGGCCCCGGCTTCGCTCTGCATCTCCACGACGGAGGGGATATTCCTCCACAGGTTGGTGCGTCCGGCGGCCGACCAGGCGTCGGCCATCTCACCCATCCCCGACGACGGTGTGATCGGGTAGATCGCGATCACTTCACTCAGTTTGTGCGCCACATAGGCGGCGGCCTCATTGCCTTCCACCGTGACGATGGGTCTATCCACGAACGCCCTCCAGGATCAAATGCCCATTAAGCCTATCCGTCTCCAATGGAACCGATTCCGGTGGACGGCCCGGACGCAGGGCCAATGGTCCCTACCGCTCTGCGGGCCGTGGGGCCTGGCGGACCCTGCGCCGGGCCAAACGCCTCAACGGCACCCACACCGATGCCACCAGGGCCATCACCAGGGCCGCCCCGAAATACACCTGACGTTCGCCCACCGACTCGGCGATGAGAGTGCCCGAGGTGGGTCCCGCCCACTGGCCTACACGGTTCGCCGACACCCACATCCCCACCGACGCCCCCCGGTATGCGGCCGGAACCGCCGAAGCGGAGAAATCCTGCAACAACGGGAAGATCGACCCGGTGCCGGAACCCAGCACCGCCAGACCGAGAGCCACCACCCACAGGTTGGGCGCCGCCCCGACCGTCGCGAACCCCACCACCATCAAGACGAACGCAGTCGCCAGCACCCGGGACGGCCCGAATCGGAGTCCGATTCGACCGGACATGATCGAGGCGACGCTGCTGGCCGCCGACCCGACGGCCAGCACCAGGCCACGCTGCGACACGCTGAGGGAGAACGCTCTCTCCAGCAGCAGCGGGGTGACGGTGATACCGACGCCCAGGAACACGCCCAGGGTGATGAGCGACATCGGGATCATGCCCAGGAAGTCGCTGAGCCTGCCCCTCTCCCTCAGAGACTCGATCGTCGCCCTGGCGTGGCGGAGTGGTGGCGTGGGATGAGACATGGCTGCATGGTCCGGCAGGCGGCGGGCCCACCACCACACGGGAAAGGCAACCAGGAACATCAGGAACGGCCGGAAGACGCCCCCTTCGGCCAGGAATCCGCCGATGATCGGGGCGATCGTCGTCATCGTCGTCACGGCCGCCAGGTTGAGGCCCATCGCCCAGCGGCGTTCGTGGCCCACGAATGTGTCGCCGATCACAACCACACCCAGGCTGAGCAGGCCCGAGGTCCCCAGGCCCTGCGCCACCCGCAACCCCACCAGCACCCAGTAGGTAGGTGCAAAGAAGCACAACACCCCGGCGGTCCCGAAGATCAGCAGGCTGATGCGGATGACCTCCCGACGGCCGAACCGGTCGGCCAGGTAGCCGATGTAGGCGGCCAGGAAGATGCCGGGGATCGCCACGGCCCCCTGCACGAGGCCGATAGAGCCCCGCGACACCCCCAACTCGTCGGCCAAATCGGGTAGCGCCGGGATGATCGCAGAGAAGGCGAGCACCCCCATGCTTGTGATCGTCAGGATCAGCGGCAGTAGCCGGCGGGGGGAGGGGGCGGGTGTTTCCATAGGAGCGGCCGCACCCTACCCCCTGCGAGAGACGGCCCCGGCCGACTACCTTGAACCCATGGGGACACTGGAGATCAGTCTCTTGGGAGGTTTCCAACTCAGGCGGGACGGCCAATCGCTCCCGCCGATTCCGTCGCGCACTGCCCGATCGCTCATGGCCTTTCTGGTCATCAACCGGGATCGGGCCCACACCCGCGACCTGATCATCGGCACCTTCTGGCCCGACATGGCCGAGTCACGGGGCCGGCGCCGGCTGAGCCAGGCCCTCTGGCAGATCGGCACGACCATCGGTGACGAGGGGTGCCTGATCACTCCAGGAGACTCGGTGCGATTCAACCCGGACACCGACGTCTGGCTCGACGTAGACGAGTTCGAATGGACCATCGAGCAGTCATCTCCCGGAACTGGTGACGGCCGTGCCCAAGAGACAGAGTTGCTCCAGCACGCGATCGACCTCTACCGGGGAGAGTTGCTCGCCGGTTTCTACGACGATTGGCTGTTCCCCGATCAGGAGCGCCTCCGGCAGTGCTTCCTGGGAGCCCTCGATCGCCTGACCGACCTGGCAATGGTTCGCGGCGACTACGACACCGCCCTCTCTCTGGCGCGCAGCATCGCCCAGCACGCACCACTGAGGGAGGAGGCCCACCGCAAGGTGATGCGGATCGCGGTGCTGCTGGGCCGCCACACCGACGCCATCCGGCAGTTCGAGAGGTGCCGGGCCACCCTCGCTTCCGACCTGGGCGCCGATCTCTCACCCGAGACACTCGACCTCTATGCGGAGATCATCAGCGATCGGGAATCCAGTCCCACCCGCACGGTCGCCGCGCCACACGCTCCCCTGTTCGATCAGGACGAGCAGACCCCCATGGTGGGAAGGGAGAGAGAGCGCACCACGCTGACCACGATGCTCGATGGTGTGCTCGACGGGAGGGGGGCGGTCGTCCTCGTCGAAGGAGAATCCGGGGTGGGGAAGACCCGGTTGCTGGCCGAGGCGATCGAGGATGCCCAGTGGCGCGGCATGACCGTGCTGTGGGGAGGATCCGCCCCCAGCGGTGGCCTTCCCTACGGGCCGATTGCCGAGGCACTGGGTGCCGGCCTCAGCACCCTTCACGGCAAACGCCTGGCCGGCCAACTCGATCCGATCTGGCGGGACCAGTTGGCGCCATTGGTGCCCGGACTCGGCGTCGAAGCCGTCCAGAGAGAGATCCACCTGGATCGTGCCGATGAACGGGACCGCATGCTCGAGGCGATCGCTCTGGCCTTCGAGGGGTTGTCCAGGCTGAGTCCCACCTTTGTGGTACTCGAAGACGTCCACTGGGCCGATGAGGAGACCAATGCCGCCCTGCTGCACCTGGCCGTCAGGGTGGCCGACCACCCGATCCTGCTGGCAGTCTCTTACCGCCACGGAGAAGCACGCGAACGGCCTGAAGTGTGGGATCTCCTCCGTGCAATAGACAGGCACCCTCACTCCGAGCGGATATCACTGTCGCCGTGCTCTCCGGCACAGACCGAGGAGTTGATCCGGCGCAGCCTGGGTGTCCCCGAAGTGAACGCCGATTTCTCCGAGCGAATCCACCGGGAGACCGGGGGCATCCCGCTATTCGTCATCGAGACCCTGCGTGCCCTCCACGAGCAGGACGACTTCGACGCCGGAGCCGAGCAGGGGGAATCCCGGCACAGCAGCCTGCCGCTGACCCCCACCGTCCACCGGTTGATCCAGACGCGGCTCGAGGGCCTGTCACCCGACACCCACAACACCCTCGACCTGGTGTCGGTCCACGACGGCCGCCTGCTGCTTGCCGAGATCATCGACGCCTCTCAAGCCGCCGAATTGACCGTGCTGGAAGCGGTGGACGACCTGGTGCGGCGCCAGTTGCTGACCGAACAGGAAGGGGGCTACCGCATAG
This sequence comes from uncultured bacterium, assembly GCA_965370535.1. Taxonomy (GTDB): domain Bacteria; phylum Actinomycetota; class Acidimicrobiia; order Spongiisociales; family UBA11373; genus JAHJML01. The sequence continues at coordinate 949 of CBDUUY010000140.1, read as the reverse complement.
GCCACGAGTTGATGCGGCGGGTGGTCTACGACGACCTGCCCCTCTCCCGACTGCTCGACCTCCACCGGCGGGTGGCACTGGCCATCGAGCATCACCGGCCATCCGATGTCGAAGTGCTCGCCCACCACTTCACCACCGCCCGAATACCGGACAGGGCGGCCGACTACCTGGAACGGGCGGCGGAGCACGCCCTCCAGGTGCACGCCTACGACACCGCCGCCTTGCATCTCACCAGGGCGGCCGAGGCCCTGGATCAGATCGATGCAGACCCGGCACGCCGATATTCGGTCTCGACTCTCAGGGAGAAAGTGCTCGACACTCTCGCCAGGAGGGAAGAGCAAGAACAAGCCCTCACCGAGATGGACCAATTTGCAGCCCCGGAGCAGCGCAGTGAGGTGCACCGGCGGCGGGCCACCTGGCTCGCTCACCTCGATCGGTTCACCGAAGCCGAGGAGGAGGCCCAAACGGCGGTAGACCTGGCTCGCAGCGGGACGGGCGGAGGCAGTGCGGTCGCTGCGCTGACGACCATGGGGATGATCGCCTGCTGGGCGGGCAGAGCCGCCGAAGGCGTCGTGCACCTGGAGGAAGCGGCCCAATTCAAGGGTGCCGATCGGCGCCAGCAGGCCGACGCTCGCAACACCCTGGGTCACAACCTGATCGACCTGCAGCGCTTCGACGATGCGGAATCGCAGTTGCTGGCGGCCCTGGCCCTCTATGGGGAGATCGGTGACGCCAGAGGCCAGGCCGACGTGCTGGGCATGCTGGCCACCCTGCGTATGGAGCGGGGTGAACCCGACCGCGCCGCCCACGACTACGAGAGCGCCATCGAGATCAGCCGCTCCATCGGGTGGCGAAGCGGGGAGGCGGTCTACCAACTCAACCTCGGCATCCTCGAAGCGATCCGGAGCCGGATGGGCGCAGCCAGGGATGCCTTCGAAGAATCCTCACG
>CBDUUY010000139.1:0-6112 GCA_965370535.1 uncultured bacterium | reverse complement strand
GCAACGCGCAACTTGTGAGAAGAGCCAAGGCGGCGGCAAGTGCGGCTGCGGCGGCCCGGATGCCCCCAAGTGGCGCTGCCATGGACACACCCCCTTTGACCCGTCTGCGGCTGGCTCGGCGCGGCCAACCTGACCGAAACCATACTGCGACGCTTGCCATGACGGGGTCCGCTATCAGCTGCTCGGGGAACTCCCTCAGCCAGAGTCACCTCTTTGGATCGCATCGATGCTGAAACGAATCGGAGCGAACTCTTGACAGGGGTGCCGAGGGGCTCCTGACGTCGCCGAACCCCGGGCAGCCGCCATCACCGCCTCGGCAGACACTCGTGACGCACGGTGGCGCCGTTGGGCCTCGGCTCCCGTCCGCTCTGTGCTACTCGGTGGGGGCGGCGCTCAGTTCGAAGGGCGGGTAGGTGTCGGTGAGGCCGTAGACCCAGGCCATGACCCTGGCCTCCCACCGGATCACTCCCGCCACGAAGTCCTGGATGCCATCGGGGAGGCGCCCGGTGAAGGCCGTCACGATGAACCCGATCCAGGCGACAAGGACTGCGACCAGGATCAGGATCATCAGCACGATGAAATGCGGGATCGCCGCCAGGAACTTGATGAAGAAGATCCCGGCCACCGCCCAGCCGTGGTTGGGATCGTTGTTGCGGGGCATGTCCAGGTCGATGCCGTAGCCGGGTGCCTCGATGTCGAAGGGCGGGTACTCGTCCTTGAAGCCGGTGTACCAACCGAACGTCCTGGTCTGCCAGCGCAGCCACCACGAGATGAAGTCCTGGAACGACCCGGGGAGTTGCCCCGTGAAGGCGACCACCCAGTACCCGAGGTAGCCGGCCGCACACGCCAGGCTCTGTAGCGAACTGACGATGATCAGATGCGGTATCGCCATCAGCATCTTGATCCCGAAGATGCCGGCGGTGGCCAACCCGCGTCTCGGATCGGCGTTGCGGCGGTAGACGATATCAACCTGGTTCATGGTGGCCCCCAATTGGTGTCGCCGGTCAAGGTACCAGAGCAGGCTCCTCCGGGTACGCTGACCGTGTTGTCGATCGAGGAGTCCCCGTGTCCGGTCCCCGCCCGGTCAGGGCTTCCCGCGGGTCGTCGCTGACCACCCGCGGGTGGCTGCAGGAAGCCGCCCTTCGCTGCCTGATGAACAACCTCGACCCCGAGGTCGCCGAGAACCCCGATGAGTTGGTGGTGTACGGGGGCAGGGGCAAGGCCGCCCGCAACTGGGAGGCCTTCGATGCGATCGTGGCCACCCTCACCGACCTCCGTGACGACGAGACGCTGCTGGTGCAGTCCGGCAAGCCGGTCGGGGTGTTCCAGACCCACGAGATGGCGCCCAGGGTGCTCATCGCCAACAGCATGCTGGTGCCCGACTGGGGCGATTGGGAGACCTTCTGGGACCTCGAAGAGGCCGGGTTGATGATGTACGGCCAGATGACGGCCGGGTCGTGGATCTACATCGGCACCCAGGGCATTTTGCAGGGGACCTATCAGACGTTCGTCGCCATCGCAGAGCAGCGTTTCGGGGGGACGTTGAAGGGCACCCTGACCCTGACGGCGGGCCTCGGGGGCATGGGTGGCGCCCAACCGCTGGCGGTGACCATGAATGAGGGCGTGGCCCTGTGCGTCGATGTGGACCCGGAGCGGATTCGGCGCCGCCTGGAGACCCGCTACCTGGACCAGATGGCATCCAGCCTCGACGAGGCCGTCTCGACATGCCTGGAGGCCAGAGCGTCCGGCCGGCCGCTGTCGGTGGGGGTGGAAGGCAACGCTGCGGATGTCTTCCCCGAACTCCTGTCGCGGGGCATCGACATCGACATCGTCACCGACCAGACCTCTGCACACGACCCTCTCAACGGGTATATCCCCAGCGGCTACGACCTCGAAGCGGCCGCCCGGTTGCGGGCCGAAGATCGGGATCGCTATCTGGAGGAGTCGCGGGCATCCATGGCGCGCCACTGCGCCGCCATGGTCGGGTTCCAGGAAGCGGGCGCCGAGGTGTTCGACTACGGCAACAACCTGCGGGGCGAGGCCAGACTCGGCGGGTTCGCCGACGCCTTTGCCTACCCGGGGTTCGTTCCCGCATACATCCGGCCCCTCTTCTGCGAGGGCATGGGGCCGTTCCGGTGGATTGCGTTGTCCGGGGATCCTGCCGACATCGAGGCCACCGACCTGGCTCTGAAGTCGCTGTTCCCCGACAACCGCCCACTGCTGCGCTGGCTCGACCTGGCAGGCAAGCATGTGACCTACCAGGGCCTCCCGGCCCGAATCTGCTGGCTGGGATACGGCGAGCGTGAGAAGGCCGGCCTTGCATTCAACGACTTGGTTCGCAGCGGCGAGGTCTCGGCGCCGATAGTCATCGGCCGCGACCACCTCGACGCGGGGTCGGTCGCTTCGCCGTACCGGGAGACCGAGTCGATGGCAGATGGGTCGGATGCCGTTGCCGACTGGCCGATCCTCAATGCCCTGCTCAACACGGCATCGGGAGCGGCCTGGGTGGCGGTGCACCACGGAGGCGGGGTGGGGATCGGCAAGTCGATCCACGCCGGCGCCCAGGTGGTGGCCGACGGCACCGACCAGGCGGCGCTTCGGCTGGCGAGGGTGCTGACCAACGATCCCGGCACCGGGGTGATGCGGCACGCCGATGCCGGATACCAACGGGCGATCGAGGTGGCCGCCGAACGGGGCGTGCGGCTGCCCATGCGCGATACCGAATGAACGGCGACCTGCTGGTCACAGGGATAGGCGAACTGGTCACCAACCGGCCGGGCGCCGCCGATCTGGTGGGCGTCGAGGCGGATGCCGCCGTGGCCATTCGGGACGGAGCGGTGGTGTGGACGGGTCCCGTGTCCGGGTTGCCCGATGGCTTCCGGGACGGCCCGATGCTGGATGTGGATGGCAGGGCGGTGATCCCCGGTTTCGTCGATGCCCACACCCATCTGGTGTTCGCGGGCGACCGGTCGCACGAGTTCGCCCGCCGATTGCGGGGGGAACCGTACGAGGAGATCCTCGCTGCGGGGGGCGGCATCCACAGCACCGTGGCCGCCACCCGGGCCGCCTCCGACGACACCCTGGTGGCCGATGCAAAGGGCCGGGCGTTGCGGATGCTGGCGTCGGGTACCACCACCGTCGAGATCAAATCGGGCTACGGCCTCGACACCGCCACCGAGGTGCGGATGCTGCAAGCGGCCGGGGCGGTGGGGGAGCAGACGCCGCTCGATGTGGTGCCCACGTTCCTGGGGGCGCATGTGGTGGACCGGGGCATGGATCGGACCGACTATGTGGCCCTGGTCGCGGAGGAGATGCTGCCCGCCTGTGCCCCGCTGGCCCGCTTCTGCGATGTGTTCTGCGACGAGGGCGCCTTCACGGTCGATGAGGCCCGGAAGGTTCTGGAGGCAGGCCTGGCCCACGGCCTGCGACCCAGGGTGCACGCCGATCAACTGAGCCGCACCGGGGCCGCCCGCCTGGGGGCGAGTCTGGGGGCCGCCTCGGTGGATCATCTCGACCACATCGATGCCGGGGATGCCGCCGCCATGCTGGAGGCAGGCACGGTGGCGGTGCTGCTGCCCGCCGCCTCGTTCTCGATGAAGTCGCCGCAGGCCCCCGGGCGGATGCTGTGGGACGCCGGGGTGACGGTGGCGCTGGCGACAGACTGCAATCCCGGCACCTCCTATGTGGAGTCGATGCCTCTGGTGGTGGCGATCGCCTGCCTGGAGATGGGCCTCACTCCCGAAGAAGCGTTGTGGGCGGCCACCCGGGGTGGGGCCCTGTCACTCGACCTGCCCGGCCGGGGATGGCTGGGCGAGGGGTCGGCCGGCGACCTGGTGGTGCTGGATGCCCCATCGTTCCTGCACATCCCCTACCGGCCCGGCACCGCGCTCGTCTCGAAGGTGGTCAAGGGCGGCGGAGTGGTCGTGGGGTGATCATCGGGCAGAGGAAACGGGTCCGGACGCGCTCGGGGGGCGGGTCACGGCCCGCCCCCCGGTGGATGAAGAGGTCGTCGTGTCAGCCGCGTCCCCCGCCGGGTCCGCCGCGGCCGCTCCCGGAGGCGAGGATCTCATCGATCTCGCTCTGGTCGAGATAGATCGCCGTGTACGAGGCATCCCGGGATTCGAGTTGGCTCGTGACCGCCCGCATGTGGTTCTCCGAACCGGCCAGCAGGTTCTCGTAGACCCGTTCGATGTCGGGGTTCTCCGTCAGTTCCAGCCATTCCTGCAGGTCGAAGATGTCGAGGTCTTCGATCAAGGCGCCCACCAACAAGGCATCTACGAGGGACTCAGACCCCTGCTCGACCAGGTCGTCGTAGAGAGCCGTGAAGGCTGGGTTCATGAACACTCCGGGAGTGTCATCGGTCACCGGGTCCTCGAGGCCGTAGGCGTCGATCAAGATGAGAACCGATTCGGTGTGCTTGGTTTCTGCTGCTGCGATGTTGTCGAAGATGGGAAGGCCCCACTGTTCGTAGAGCGCGAGGTAGACATCGCGGGCGAGTTTCTCCTCTTCCCTCATCGAGATGAGGCCTTCGGCCTCTGCATCGGTGAGTTCGACGCCGGCCACGACGAACGTGCCGGGCGCATGCGGATCAGCCGCCTCTTCGATGTCGCCGGTAGCGTCAACGGTCTCGGGCAGCGGGGCCGTCTGGGCGTCGGCGGAGGCGGGGGTGGCTGCGATCGGGGTCGCGGCCGCCACCGAATCCCCGGCAACGAGGGCTTCTATGCCTGTGTCGCTGCTGCAGGCGGCAACGCCCAGCGCCAGTGCCGCTATCAGGCCCGCTGTGGTGATGGATCGGAGCTTCATGGGGACTTGTCCTTGTCGTTGTCGATTGCTCATGCCATACACAACCGCGCCTCGATGAACGCTCCCCGGCAGGTTGCGTGAAGAAGTCGTGAAGCCGCTGCCCCGACCCTGCAGCCGGGCGGACCTCTACAGGGCAGCGCTCGCCCGGCAGGAGACCCAGTCATCAGACCCCCGACGGACCGCTGGGACGGACCCTGCCGACAGGCGCACCCAAATTGTTCCTCCCCCTCAAGACTCGCGGCGGAATTGGGGTTGGGTCGTGTCTGTCTGGGGGTGGTGGTGTTGGTTGGGTTAGGTGAGGGTGGCGAGTATCCCGATGGCTTTGCTGGTCTTGTCGAACGCTTCGGCGGGTCGTCTCCAGTAGTCGAGGGTGTGCCACCATTTCATGCGCCCAATGGCGTGCTCGACGGGCATGCGACGCGACGACAACCGGCGGTTGAAGCGGCGGTCGTCGTCACTCAGCGGCCCATATCGGGTCTTGTAGACCGGAGTGACGACACCATCGGCACCGAGGTCCTTCCACAGGGTCTGATACCCCCGGTCAGCGAGCACCACGACCCCGGCGGTGACCACAACCGTCAGCATCGCCATCAACCCGGTCTGGGCACGCAGCATCGCGATGTCGTTCGTGCGGCCATCGGCCGAAGGGTTCGCTTCGACCCACAACGGACGCCGCGACGAATCCGACACGACGGTTGCTTTGACGACGTGGGCTTTCGTCTTCCCCGACCAAGCCTGTTTCTGGTCTGCCCACAACTCGGGAGACCACCGACGCACCTCGGTGCCGTCGATCATCACCGGATCGTCACCGTGATCCTCGACGTAGGCCGCAAGGTCGTCGAGGCTCCGGATCGGACCGGCTGCACCGCAGGGCTGGAACCCATGAGTCACAAGCAGCTCTTCGACCTCGTCGCGATATCGACGCACCGAGCGTTCATGAATCCCGAAGATCCTGCCCGCAGCACGCACCGAGATGCCCTGCCGCAGCAGCGTCAACGCCACCAACAGACGCAGCCAGAACGGCTTCGGTGGCCGACCCGCACCCGGAGCACGTCGCCGACCAGGCCGGTCAGCGAGACAGCGTCGTCGCTCCTCAGCGATCGGCGCCAACCGAACCAACAGATCCGCGAACTGTTCCGCAGTGGTTCCACACAACTCACGAGACGGACTCAACCGAACGACATGAGTGACAGCCATACGCGGACGCTATCGAAACCCAACCCAGAACGCGAAGATCAAATACGCCGCACCTCTTTAGGGGTGGTCCAGTCGATGGGCCGGGTCGGGTCGGCTCTCGACAACGCGGCCG
>CBDUUY010000138.1:0-6126 GCA_965370535.1 uncultured bacterium | reverse complement strand
GGTTCGGTCTGCCGGGTTCGGTCTGCCGGGTTCGGTCTGCCGGGTTCGGTCTGCCCGGTGGGTGGCCGATCCGGTACCCGGACTCCATCTATTAGCCTGCCTTGAGGCATGGAGAACCCCCGGGCAGGTGACGCGACACCCACCGACGATGCCGGCCTGTCTCCCGTCGGGGGCACCGGATCTTCTTGCGTTGCCGTCGCCGGCACACTCACCGGAGACGGCGCGGCCCCGGATGACCCGGCGCCTGTTGGGCACGCCGTGAGACCGATGGAGGCACATCGATGAGCTTCGCTCCGATCCCCGATGCGATCGATGCGGTGCGCCGTGGCGAGTTCGTGGTGGCGGTGGACGGCGCCGACCGCGAGAACGAGGGCGATCTGATGATCGCCGCCGAGATGATCACTCCCGAGAAGCTGGCGTTCATGGTCCGCTACACCAGTGGGCTGATCTGTGCGCCCGTGATGGGGGAGCGCCTCGACGAGCTACGACTGCCTCTCATGGTGGCGGAGAACACCGATCCCCACCGGACCGCCTTCACGGTGTCTGTGGACTACGGTCCCGGAACCACCACCGGCATCTCTGCAGCCGACAGGGCGGCCACGATCGAAGCGTTGATCGATTCTGAGACCCGGCCGGCGGATTTGGCGCGACCCGGCCATATCTTCCCTTTGAGATACACCGAGGGCGGCGTGCTCAGGAGAGCAGGCCATACCGAGGCATCGGTGGATCTCGCCCGCCTCGCCGGTCTCTACCCGGCGGGGGTGCTATGCGAGGTCGTCGCCGAGGACGGCAGCACCGCCAAGCTGCCCGATCTGGAGGAGTTCGCTGCCGAGCACGGCATCCTGATGGTGAGCATTGCCGACCTGATCGCTCACCGGTGCCGCAGCGAGAAGCTGGTGAAGCGGTTGGCAGAGGCGCGTATCCCCACCGAGTTCGGCGAGTTCCGTGCCGTCGGGTTCGAATCGCTGGTGGACGGGGCCCATCACGTCGCCCTGATCAAGGGCGACGTGGAAGGCAAGGAACGGGTGCTGGTCAGGATGCACTCGGAATGTCTCACCGGCGACGTCTTCGGTAGCAGGCGGTGTGACTGCGGGGACCAGTTGGGCATGGCGATGCAGCAGATAGCCGAGGCGGGGGAGGGAGTGGTTCTCTACTTCAGGGGCCACGAGGGTCGCGGGATCGGGATCATCCACAAGTTGGCCGCCTACGCCCTCCAGGACCAGGGGCGGGACACGGTCGAGGCCAACCTCGATCTCGGGCTGCCCGCAGATGCCAGGGACTACGGCATGGGCGCCCAGATCCTCAGCGATCTGAACATGGCCAGCATGCGGCTGATGACCAACAACCCGGCCAAACGCGCCGGCCTCGAGGCCTACGGGCTGAATATCATCGAGCAGGTGCCGCTGCAGGCCGTCCTCACGGCGGAGAACCGGTCCTACCTGGAGACCAAGGTCGCCAAGATGGGGCATGTGATCGACCTGAGCCGGGGCACTGAAAGCAGTGGCGACGGCCCGTAGTCCCCGGACCGCGAAGAGGCTCGGTAAGGTCCGACGGTGTCCGAACCAGTTCCCGTCCTACGCAAGGCCCTGAAGAAGCAGGCACCGGGATTGGCCCGCGAGCGGGTGCTGTGGGAGTCGGGCGCCGACGTCGTGGCCGGTCTCGACGAGGTGGGCCGCGGTGCCTGGGCGGGCCCTATCGCGGTGGGAGCTGCGGTGCTGCCGAGAGACCGGCGGGTGTACAAGGTGCGCGATTCCAAGATGCTCACAGAGGGCGAGCGCGAGGCGATGTTCGACAGGGTCGCCGGGTGGTGCCGGGCATGGGCGGTGGGAATGGCCTCGGCTGCCGAATGCGACGAGATGGGGATGTCCGGTGCCCAGCGCCTCGCCGCCGCGAGGGCACTGGATCTGCTCGGTTTGCAGCCGGATCGAGTGCTGCTCGATGGGAATTGGGACTTCGTCGGCAGGGGGACCACTGAGACCGTCGTGAAGGGTGATGCCACCTGCCTGTCTATTGCGGCCGCATCGGTGCTGGCGAAAGTCACCAGGGACCGTTTGATGCGTGACGAGAGCGAGCACTACCCGGCGTACGGTTTCTCCGGCAACAAGGGGTATTCGAGTCCCGGCCACCAGGCGGCACTGCACTGGCTCGGCCCCTGCGTGATCCACCGTCGCTCCTGGGTGTTCATGGACGGACTGGCGTGGAATGGGGTGCATCGCCACGTCCGTAGCGGACCGCAGGGGGTGCTTTTCGCCGACGACGGCGGGGCGTACGAGCGCTGATCCGGCTCTGCTGCATTGATCGCGGGGCCGTCTGCCCATATACTCCCCTCCACAATTGAATGAAGACAAGCGGAGGCGCTGCCTCCCACCCGGCCACCAGTGGTGCGCCGCGGTCCGGATCTCGGAGAAGACGGCAGCACCCTGCCGTCTTTCTTTTCGCCATTCCGAGGAGGGCGACATAGCACAGGAACCGAGGGTGAACGACCGGATCAGGGCTCGCGAAGTGCGGGTCGTGGCCCCCGATGGTGAACAGATCGGGGTCAGGTCGATCGATGAAGCACGATGGCTGGCACGGGAGTTGGGTCTCGACCTAGTGGAGGTCGCCCCGGATGCCCGGCCACCGGTCTGCAGGCTCATGGACTACGGCAAGTACAAGTACGAGCAGTCCGTGAAACAGCGCGAAGCCCGGAAGAAGCAGTCACGCACCATCATCAAGGAAGTCAAGTTCCGACCCAAGATCGACACGCATGACTACCAGGTCAAGATGCGGCGGGCCGTGCAGTTCCTCGAGGACAACGACAAGGTCAAGGTCACGATGATGTTCCGGGGCCGCGAGGTCACCCATCCCGAGATCGGGAGGGAGATCCTCAAGCGGCTTGCCACCGATGTCGCCGACTACGGCGAGGTCGAGATCCATCCCAAGATGGAGGGCCGGAACATGACGATGCAACTGATGCCGGTGAAACGGGCCAGGGCCGGCACGGAGGCCGAGACGTCCGAGCAGGCCTCAGACACCGAAGAGTAAGAGGACGACATGCCGAAGATGAAGACGAGGCGCTCAGCCGCCAAGCGGTTCAAGACGACCGGCACAGGCCGCATCCGTCACCGCAGGGCGCGCCGTGTGCACATGAAGGCCGAGAAGAAGCCGGGCACTCGCCTGCGCCGCCTCGCCGGGACCAAAGACGTTGCTCCGGGTGATCGCAAGCGGGTTCGCAGGATGCTGAACGGCTAGGAGGACCCATGGCACGCGTCAAGAGATCGATTCATTCCAAGAAGAAGCGCCGCAAGGTCCTCGAACGGGCATCCGGGTACAAGGGCGCCCGCAGCCGCAGGTATCGCACCGCCAACGAGCAGGTGATGCATGCGATGCAGGAGTCGTACCGGGATCGCCGCGCTCGCAAGGGCGAGTTCCGCAAACTGTGGATCACCCGCATCAATGCGGCTGCCCGGCTGAACGGGACCACCTACTCCCGATTGATGGCCGGCCTCAAGGCCGCCGAGATCGAGGTGGACCGAAAGATGCTCGCCGACATGGCGGTCAACGACCCGGAGTCCTTCGGCGAGATCGTCAAGGCGTCGGGGGCCCTCGACGCCTGAGCCCGCCGAGGTCATCCGTTCCCCGCGGAATCGCCGGGTCGCCGCCACCGTCCGCCTGCACCGCAAGCGGGGGCGTGATGCGACGGGCACCGGCCTGCTCGAAGGCCCGAAGTTGCTGGCAGAGGCGGTTGCGGGTGGGGCAGTGATCCGAAGCGTCTTCGGCCTCGACTCCGACACCACGTCACGGAGACTGGCCGCTGAGGCCCGGGCAGAGTGGCTGCCCGTCACCGAGGCCGTCCTACGGCGGATGGCGACCACCGGGGAACCGCAGAGCCCTGTGGCCGTGTTCGATATCCCGGCCCCGGTGATCCCTGGGGGCGGGGACCTGTTGGCCGCATGGGGCATCGCCGATCCCGGCAACGCCGGGACGCTCATCAGGACCGCAGCGGCATTCGGCCTGGCATTTGTGGCAGGCCCGGGAACGGCAGACCCCTGGTCGCCCAAGGTGCTGCGTTCGGCGGCGGGGGGGCACTGGGAGACCACCGTTGGCACTGCGGCCGATCTGGACGATCTGAGAGGCTCAGGGAGGGCCCTGGTGGCCACCGTGGTGTCCGGCGGTGAGGCTCCGCAGGCCATCCACGCGTACCCCGAGGTGTGCCTGCTGATCGGCGGTGAGGCGGCCGGTCTTCCGGCCGGAGTCGTGGAGGCCGCCGATCTGCAGATCACCATCCCGATGCCGGGTGGCACCGAGAGCCTGAATGCGGCGATGGCGGGGGCGATCCTGGCCTACGAGACCGCCTCGCGCCCTACCGGAGGCCCTTCCTCCGGGGACTAACCTGCCGTCTCATGGGAGAAGCCGACCGACTCCGTGAGATCGAAGCCGAGGCCACGGCACTGCTCGACGACGTGAGTGACCTCGAATCACTCGCCGTTCTCGAATCCGAGGTGGTGGGACCCGGGTCGCCCATCGCCGAGGCCCGCCGGAGCCTCAGGGATGTCCCACCAGATCAGCGCAAGGAACTGGGCCGCGCCATCAACGATGTCATGGCAACGCTGACCGGCCGCATCGAATCCCGACGCGGCGAACTGGCGGCGGCCGCCGAGGCCGGGCGCCTCGCCGCCGAGCAGATCGATATCACCCTGCCGGGACGTACTCCGGCGAGAGGCACCCACCATCTGGTGAAGCAGGTTTGGGGCGAGGTCGTAGACATCTTTGTGGCCCTGGGGTACTCGGTGGCGACCGGCCCCGAGGTGGAGACTGCCTATTACAACTTCGATGTGCTCAACACGCCGCCGACCCACCCGGCCCGTCTGGAGAGCGACACGCTGTACGTGGAATACGGCGACGACCCTGAGGGGGTCCTCCTGCGCACCCAGACCAGTCCGGTCCAGGCCAGGTACATGGAGCAGCACCCGCCGCCGGTGTACATCGTGTCGCCGGGCAGGGTGTTCCGGAGAGACACCACCGATGCCACCCATACCCCGGTGTTCCACCAGATGGAGGGTCTGGCGGTGGGCGAGAACATCACGTTCGCCGATCTCAAGGGAACGCTGGCCCACTTTGCCGATGCCTTCTTCGGAGGGGGCCGTGAGGTCCGGTTCCAGCCCAACTTCTTCCCGTTCACCGAACCGTCGGCAGAGATGCATGTCTCCTGCTTCGCCTGCAATGGGACCGGGTGCCGCACCTGCAGCGGCAGCGGGTGGATCGAGTTGCTCGGCTGCGGCATGGTCGACCCCAATGTGTTGACGGCGGTGGGCTACGACCCGGGAGCGGTGTCCGGCTTTGCGTTCGGCATGGGTATCGACCGTCTGGCGATGATTCGCTACGGCGTCCCTGAGTTGCGGTTCTTCTTCGATCCCGACCTGCGAGTCCTGGAGCAGTACCGGTGATCGTCTCCCTGCGCTGGATCAGCGAATTCATAGACCTTCCCACCAACGACCCGGCTGAGTTGAGTGAGGTGCTCAACCAGTTGGGCCTCGAGGTGGAGACCTGGGAGACCGTCGAGGCCCCCTTCAGCGGCGTGATCGTGGCAGAGGTCACCGGGGTGGCCCCTCATCCCGATGCCGATCGGCTGCGGGTCATCACCCTGGACACAGGCGACGGCTCTCACACGGTGGTGTGCGGGGCCTGGAACTTCGAGGCCGGGGCTGTGGTGGCCCTGGCGATGCCGGGTGCCGTGCTGGCGGGAGGCCTCGAGGTGGGTGATCGCGAGATACGGGGGGTGAACTCCCCGGGCATGATCTGCTCCGAGGTCGAGATGGAGATCGGCGAGGACGCCGCCGGCATCCTGGTGCTGCCGGACGGCTACGCCGATCTGGGGGCCGATTTCGCCTCGACCCTGCCGTACCCCGACGTCGTCTTCGATCTCGAGATCACCCCGAACCGCCCCGACGCCATGTCGGTGTACGGGGTGGCCCGCGACCTGGCCGCCTACTACGACATCCCTCTGGGCGCTCTGGAGACCGGTGTCGTCGAGACGGGGCCGCCGACCGGGGCCACCGTCAGGGTGGAGGACCCGGGGCGCTGCCCCCGTTTCACAGCACGGGAGATTCGCAACATCACGATCGGCCCGTCACCCCTGTGGATGCG
>CBDUUY010000137.1:0-6188 GCA_965370535.1 uncultured bacterium | reverse complement strand
CTCGGGGTCGTCTACCGGTGTCAGCACCACCGGGAGGCCACCCGCCTCTCGGACGATCCGGGAGTGGGCGACGTGGAGCACATGCGCCCGTTCTTCTCCTGCTGCGGAGGTCACGTTGCAGTGGCCTGCGGTGATTCCGATGAGCGGCGGCATGGGGGAAGAGGGTGGGCCGGGTTGCGCAGCGGCGCAGGTGCCGCGATGCTTACGTGTCACGCAATCCGAGGATCTATGGGTTCACTGGTCAAGAAGCGGCGCAAGAAGATGTCGAAGCACAAATACCGCAAGCGTCTTCGCGCCAACCGCCATAAGAAGAAGAAGTAGTCCGAGCGGCGCACCGGCCAACTCCCCGGTGTGCGGCCACCATCCCGTCTGCCCGACTCTTCGAGTCGCAGACACGCGCCCCGATCAGATGAGTGACATGCATCGTTCGGCGGGCTTCTAGTGCCCCGGCCGGGAACGTTGGCGATGTTGAGGGCGAGGCAGAGGCGTCACCGGCAAGGACTTCGGACGAAGCCGCACCGCAACCTGCGTCGAGGACGAGGACACAGCCAGAGGCGTCACTGGACGTCGTCAACGCGGCAGACGTTTACGGTCGGGGCACTAGTCGGGTGGAGTGATCGATCCGAACAGATTCCCTGCAGCGTCCACTACCGGGATCGGGCACCCGTCCATGAAGCCGAACAACTCATCGGCGGCGTCGATGGGATCGTCGGTGCGCAGGAAGACTGCATCCTCCATGACCGAGTCCACGGTGGCTTCGCCGGACGCGGCCTCGAGCACGCTGCGGCGCACGATTCCCACCAGGGTGCCGCTGTCCACCACCGCCACCACCGGTTGGGCTGCCAGGCGGCGGGCGTCGGCCACCAGCAGTCCGGCGCCGAGGGCGCTCGGCGGTACCGCTTGCTGGAAGCAACGGTGAGGGACATCACGGACCACGATGGCCCCTGCTCTGGCTCGCACCACCAACTGATGGCCGGGCCCGAAGAACTGGCGCTGCAGCCACGACCCGCCGGGCGCCCCGACGACCAGAGCGGCATCGGGGGGCAGATCGTTCACCAAACCCCTGGCATTGGGTTCTCTGATCACACTGTGGGGCACGCCGGGCACCTCGGCGGTTATGCGGGCCAGTGCCCGTTCGGTCTCGGCGTCCTGTGCCGCGTCGGGTGAAACAGAGACGATCGAACCTTCCACGCCGAGACGTCCGGCGAGGCGGGCGGCCACCTTGGCAGCCAGCACGGAGTGGGGGCCCGAACCCACTGCTGCCACCACCGCCCCGATGCCGGTGAGATTCAGGTTGCTGGGCACGACGGAGCGAACGAGGTCGAAGGACGTCAGTTTGCCGGTGACCATCAGCATCGCCCTGGCGGCGACACACGCATTTCGCAGGTCGCCTTCGATGCGGACCGGTTCGCCCTCTGCCAGTAGCCGGGCCAGGTCCTCGCATCCCTCCCCGCGGGTCCACACCGTGGACCATTCGGCAGCGCGGGCCGGCACGGGGTCGGTGCCCGGGATCACGGAACCGCCGATCATGGCGCTGGGCGCTGTCGTCGGGGAGGTAGACCCCGGTTTGGGACCCGGTGGGTGCTGTGGCTCATGCCACCGACAATGATGCCCGAAACGAGAGACAAAGGAGACGAGGATCGGGGAGACCGGCCCCGATCACTCCCGATCTCGCAGGAAATCCTCGATCTCGGACACCAGTTGGTCCCCTGCCTCCATCGGGTCCACCGGTCCTTCGGCCCCCTCCTCTTCGATCTGGCGTACATACGCGGAGAATTCCTTGCTGCGTTCCAGTGCCGCATCGACCCTGGCGTCGAACTCGCCGGCCACGGTGGACAATTCGGTGGTGTCCACGACGACCCCGGCTACTCCCGTGGCCCGTTCCAGCAGCGCCAGCATCGCCTTGGGGTTCGGGTTGGCGGCCAGGTAGTGGGGCGTCGCCGCCCAGAGGCTGATGGCCGGGATGCCCATTTCTCTGCACGCCTCGAGCATGACCCCCACGATCCCGGTGGGGCCTTCGTAGGAGGATGCGGGCAGGCCGTGGTGGGCGAGGAGATCCGGGTCGGTGGCCACCCCGACGATCGGCACCGGCCTGGTGTGGGCGACTTGTCCCAGGAACGCCCCCAGCGTGATCACCAGTTCGACATCGGATTCCGCCATCAGTGAGGTGATCAGACGGGTGTAGGTCTTCCACCGGTGGTTGGGTTCGTCGCCGGTAACCACCACCAGGTCGTGTGGCTGAGTCGGCAGGTTCAGGGCGAAGGATCGGGTGGCCGGCCAGGTGAGGCGCCGGGTGCCCCCTTCATCCACGCTCACATAGGGCCGGTGCTCCTGGAAGTCGTAGAACTCTTCGGGTTCGATCACCGCATACGGTTCTGTGTCGTACTGCCCGAGCAGAAAGGCGGCAGCCCCCGAAGCCGCATCACACGCGTCGTTCCAACCCTCGAAGGCCAGCAGCGCCCTGGGCGACTTGAGGGCCGGACGGTCGATGCGGCGGATGGGGTCCATAGGCAAAGGCTACCGGGGATGGCCGGTGGGGGAGGGCCCGCGGGGGCGTTAGGCTTCCCGGCCGTGCAGTTGCGAATCACGTTGCTCATCATCGGCCTCGCTGTGGCGGCCTCCGCCTGCGGCGGCGACGACGACTCGCAGACCCTGCGCATCTACACCTCGGTGACACAAGGCACGGTCGATGCGGTCGTCGAGGGGTTCGAGGCAAGCAACCCCGGAGTTAGGGCAGAGGTGTTTCGGGCCCCCACCGGCGAGTTGGCCGCCAGGATCGCCGCCGAGCAGAGGGAAGGCGGCATCCGCGCCGACATCCTGTGGATGACCGACCCGTTGTCGGTGCAGCAGTACGACGCCGGGGGGTTGCTGCTGGCCTGGCAACCGGACGGTCTGGATGCAGTCCCGGAGGAGTTCCGCTCGGACACGTTCTGGGGCACCCGGGTGTTGTCGATGGTGGTGGTGCACGGTACCGATGTGCCTGCACCCGCCTCATGGGCCGACCTGGCAGGGGAGGCGTACACCGGCGGGGTGGCGATCCCCGACCCCGGTTTTGCAGGATCGGCCCTGGGGGCGTTGGGTTTTTTTGCCCTCGACGACGACTACGGATTCGATTTCTACGAGGCCCTGGTCGCAAACGGGGCGGTTCAGGTGCCGTCGCCCGGTGAGGTGGTGTCGGGTGTCGCCGAGGGCCGGTTCCTGGCAGGGATGACCCTGGAGTTCTCCGCCCGCGGCGCCATCGACAAGGGCTCGCCGATCCTCATGACCCGTCCTTCCCCCGGAGCCGTCGGGATCTACAGCCCCATAGCGGTGGTGGACGGAGCCGACGGTGAGGCCGTTGCCAGGGACTTCGTCGAGTACGTGCTGTCGATCGAGGCGCAGGAAGCCATCGCCGCCACTGGCTGGCGCCCGGTGCGTGAGGACGTGGAGTGGGATCGCTCCGGCGGCATCGTGTTCCCCGACTGGTCGGACGTCTTCGATCGGCGCGACGAACTGCTCGACACCTACTACGTAGTCTTCGGAGGGTGAAGACCCTGGAGAGGCCCACCCGGGACCGGGCGGCTCTCATCGGATTGGGCGCCCTGCTGGCGGCGCTGATCGGCTACCCCCTCGTCGAGTTGGTCCGGGCGGCCCTCGACCAGGGTTGGGGCGCGTTCCTTGATGCCCTCACCGGTCGGGGCACTCCGGAAGCGGTGTGGAACACCGTGTGGACGGGAGCAGCGGTGACGGCGATCTCGCTGGTGGGGGGCACCGGGGCCGCGCTGATCACCGAGCGATCGCCGGCGGGCAGGCGGCGCTGGCTGCGGATGGGGATGCTGCTGCCGATCCTGATCCCACCCTTCGTGTCGGCGCTCGGGTGGGCTGAGGCCTACGGCCCGGGCGGCCTGCTCGACGACCTGCTGGGGATCGACCTGCCGGGCCTGTTCGGGCCGTTCGGCGTGGTGCTGGTGATATCGATCAACACCATGCCGCTCGCCTACCTGGTGGTGGCGGCCGGCCTGGCATCCCGATCGGAACCGGATCTGGAACGGGCAGCCCGGGTGTCTGGGGCGACGGCCCTGGAGGCGTTCCGCACCGTGACCCTGCCGTTGCTGAGCCCTTCGCTGGTGTCGGCAGGGGGATTGGCGTTTGTGGTGGCGGTCAATTCGTTCGGGGTACCGGCCCTGCTGGGGACACCGGGTGGCTTCGAGACGATGACGACCCGCATCTACCGCAACCTGGCGCTGTCGGCCGACCCGGAGGCTTTCCTCGGAGTCTTGGCCCTGGCTGCAGCCCTGGTGGCGATCACCTTTGTGGCGGTGGCGGCCTCCGATGTCTGGTCGTGGCTGGGCGGCGCCGTGCTCCGGACCGGGGCGCCGGAGGGCATCCCCGCTGCCGGCTTCCGATCACGCACCCCGGCGTTCGGCCTGGCAGGGTACGTCGTGGTGACCAGTGCGGTCCCCTTCCTGGCATTGGCTCTGCGAGCGCTGACCAGGGCGGTTGGCCTGGCCCCGATCCCGTCCAACTGGACCCTCGACAACTTCTCGGAGGCGCTCACCGGCGCTGGAGGCGCCTTCAGGAACAGCCTGTTGCTGGCGATATCCGCCGCCTTCCTGGCGGTCATCCTGGGAGGCATGGTTGCGGCGTTGGGCAGGGGCCGGAGGGGATGGCTGGGCTCGCTGCCGGTCCTGACCTTTGCGGTGCCTGGGTCCGCATTGGCGGTGGCGGTGCTGCTCGCCTACGGGCCGAACCTGAGAGACTCGCTGCTGCTGATCCTCATCGCCTATCTGTCCAAGTTCTGGGCTCTGGGACACCGGCCGATCGCTGGGTCGTTGCAGAATCTGGCCGCCGACACGACCAGGGCGGCCCGGTCTTCTGGGGCAGGGCCTTTCACCACGCTGCGGACGGTGGTGATCCCTCTGCTGTGGCCTGCCATCTCGGCGGCATGGCTGCTGGTCTTTCTTTTTGCCTTCCATGAGTTGACGATGTCGGCACTGCTCTATGGTCCCGGCAGCGAGACACTGGCGGTCGTGATCCTGAATCTGCGGCAGATCGGCGATGTCACCGTCACCGCCGCCATGGCGGTGATGCTGACCCTGGTCGTGCTGGCTGCGGGAGCGCTGCTTGGATTTGCCCGCCGTTCGGGAGAGGGGCGGTCGTGAGTGCCCTGGAGATCAGAGGCCTGGAGGTCTCATTGGGCGGCAGCGCGATCCTCCGGGGGATCGACCTGTCGATCGCCCGGGGTGAGGCGGTTGCGCTGCTGGGGCCTTCCGGGTCGGGCAAGACCACCCTTCTGTATGTGGTGGCCGGGTTCGTGACGCCGACGGCCGGCGAGATAGAGGTCGGCGGGGAGGCCGTGTGCGGTCCGGGCCGGTTCGTCCCACCGGAGCACCGCTCGATCGGGTTCGTGTTCCAGAACTATGCCCTGTGGCCGCATCTGACTGCCGGGCGAATCGTGGCTTATCCGCTGGAGAGGGCCGGGATACCGGCGGGGGCCGCCGCCGAGGAGGCTGTTGCTCTTCTCGACCTCGTCGGCATCGGAGACCTGGCCGGGCGCAAGCCCGCCGAGTTGTCCGGTGGCCAGCAGCAGAGGGTGGGCCTGGCCAGGGCGCTGGCCAGGAGAGCCGGCCTCTACCTGTTCGACGAGCCGACGGCTCATCTCGACAGTGCGCTGCGGGCGGACCTGCAAGAGGAGTTGGTTGCCAGACTGGCCTCCGATGGGGCGGCCGCCCTGTATGCCACTCACGATGCGGCCGAGGCGTTGGCGGTCGCCGATCGGGTGGTGGTGCTGAGGGATGGAAGGATCGTTCAGATCGGGACTCCCGACGAGATCTACGGGGAACCGGTGGATTTGTGGGCTGCCCGCCTCACCGGGCCGGCGTGGGAGGTGACGGGGGCGTCGGTCGGTGTCGATGCGGATCGGGTGGTGGTTCGTCCCGACTGGGTGGCCCCGGGGGAAGACCTCGAAGGGACCGTAGAGGCGGTGTGGTTTCGGGGTCCGTACACCGACTACCGGATCGTCACCACAGCCGGGACCCTGGAGATGCGCAGGTCCGGCCACCCCGAATGGGCCACCGGGGATGGTGTGTCGGTGAGTATCGAACGCTGGTGGCCCGCCCGCTGAGGGTGACGGAGGGGTCAGGTGCCGGCACCCCACGGTGTGGTGGCGACAGGAGCGCCTCGGGTTGCTCGCACGAGTCCGGCGCACT
>CBDUUY010000136.1:0-6219 GCA_965370535.1 uncultured bacterium | reverse complement strand
ACATCGGCGACACGGGGCGCGGGCAATGCAGGTCGTCGTAGACCCAGAACAGGTCCTTCTCCTTCTCGGATTCCCACTCCACCGGGAACGAGTCGTACCCGAGGAACTGCTTTATGATCTTGCTCGTGTCTGCCATGTGGCGAGACTCCTTCCGTCCAGTCGTCTGATGCTTACGGGGCCGATCCACCCGGCCCGGTGGTACACCTCTCTCCTCTTCTCCTCACTTCGCGCGGCAATCTCATCGGGCCCACAGAACGCGGCGACGCCACCCGATGGGAGAACTGGAATCCATGTGCACCGGATCGGCACAGGCGGCCTCTGCGGGTGGGGCCGCGGCACCGGCTGTGCCCCGCGGAGGTCTCGGAAGCAGTTGCTGCCCGCCGATCCGTGAGTCGGCGGTCGTGTGGGCCAAGCGAAGACGATCCTTGGTAGCAGCCGCTGCCTCCCGACGCGTTTTCACGACTATCCTCGATAATCGATTACTCGTAGACTACGGACAAGAACATGGTCTCGTCAACTGGAATCCAGCCTACCCCCGGCCCCCGGATCCGCCGGTCTCTCCGGTCGGCTCGTCGCGGCCATCACCGTGCAATGCCCGGCCCCCTCAGAAGCCCCCGCTCCCCCAATTCGAAAGGACCCCAGGCATGACGATGCCCGTTCCACCGGCTTCGATACCCGAACCCATTCGCCTCGATCTGTACCGGGGAATGGTGCGAACCCGCTACTTCGAGCAGCGGGCATACGACCTCTTCATGGAGGGTCTCGTCAAGGGCACGACTCATCTGGGACTCGGGCAGGAGGCAGTAGCCGCAGGTTTCGCCACGGCCATGGCGCCCACCGACATGACGTTCTGCACATACCGGGGCCACAACCACACGCTGCTGCGAGGGGCGCCGATGCCGGCGATGATGGGGGAACTGGCTGGCCGCGCTATCGGCATCTGCGGGGGCAAGGGCGGCTCGATGCACGTCACGGATGTCACCAAGTACGCCATGGGGTCATATGCGATTGTCGGCGCCCACATTCCCATCGCCGTCGGCGCGGCGTGGGCCGGAGTGGTACGGGGAACCGGCCAGGTCTCCGTCGTCTTCTTCGGGGACGGGGCCACCAACATCGGCGCATTCCACGAGGCGGTCAACCTCGCCGCCATCTGGGATCTCCCGGTCGTCTTCGTCTGCGAGAACAACCTCTATATGGAGTACACGCCCATCTCGGCAGTCAGCCCGGTCCAACACCCCGCCGCCGATAGGGCATCTGCCTATGGACTCGATCGAATAATCGTCGATGGGAACGATGCCGACGTGATGTATGAGATCGCCCGAGCAACCATCGAAAGAGCCAGACGTGGAGAAGGGCCCTCCATCGTCGAGGCAATGACCTACCGCCACAAGGGTCACTCCAGGGCCGATCCCGGGAAGTACCGGCCGGATGAAGAGGTGGCCGCCTGGATGGCACGTGACCCCGTCGTGATCTATCGGGAGCGACTGCAGGCCGGGGGGGTCGACCCGGCGGTCCTCGATGACATCGAGCGCCTGGCCATGGAAGAGATCGATGCCACCACCGAACTGATCCGGAACGCTCCCCCACCGGGCCCGGAGACGCTGATGACAGACCTATGGGCGAACGGAGGCTCCGAATGGCGCAACTGACCTATCGAGCGGCAGTCGCCAGAGGCATCGCCCAGGAGATGGACCGCGACCCCAGCGTGGTGTTGATCGGCGAGGACATCGCAGCAGCCGGTGGGGTCTTCAAGACCACCGATGGCCTCCTCGACCGCTTCGGGCCCGAACGGGTACGCGACACACCGATCTCAGAGGAGGCCATCGTCGGCGGGATCATGGGGGCGGCCATGAATGGGCTGCGCCCGATAGGCGAGTTGATGTTCAGCGATTTCCTGGCCACCTGCTGGGACATCGTGGTCAACCAGATAGCCAAGACCCGCTACATGACGGGCGGACAAGTGGAGTTGCCGCTGGTGATACGCACCGCCAACGGCGGAGGTGCCAGGTTCGGCGGCCAGCACTCCCAGAGTGCCGAGAACTGGGCGATGGCGATCCCCGGCTTGAAGGTGGTCGCCCCGTCCACCCCCCGCGATGTGGTGGGGCTGCTGGCTGCTTCGGTCCGGGACCAGGACCCTGTGATCTTCTTCGAGCACAAGATGCTGTTTGCGACCAAGGAAGAGGTGCCGGACGGCGAGATCGTGGACGAACTGGGCAAGGCTACGTTCAAGACCCGCGGCTCGGATGTCACCATCGTGGCCCTGGCCGCCATGGTCCCTGTGGCGGTCGAGGCCGCCGAACAACTGGCGGCCGCCGGGGTCTCGGCCGAGGTCATCGATCTCAGGACACTGGTCCCCCTCGACACGCGCTCCTTCCTCGAGTCGGTCTCCCGCACCGGGCGCCTGGTCACCGTCGAGGAGAACCCACGCCTGTGCGGTTGGGGCGCCGAGATCGCATCGATAACGGCCGAGGAGTGCCTCTGGGATCTCGATGGCCCGATCACGCGGGTCACCACCCCCCACATCCCACTTCCTGCTGCCGCCGAGTTGGAGGACCTTGCGATCCCGGATGCGGACCGGGTTGTTCGGGCCGTGCTTGCGATGGCCTGACCGAGGTTCCCGAGACGAGAACAAGACCCCGACGGGAGAGACACATGCCGGAGAGACTCAAGTACTTCGTAGGAGGCGAGTGGAGGGAATCGACCACCGACGAGTGGTACCCGATCACCAATAGCAGCACCGGCGAGGTCATGGCGGAGGCTCCGCGCTGCACCGCCGATGAGGTCGACTCGGCTGTGGCGGCCGCCGTCGAAGCCTTCCCCGCCTGGAGGGATACGCCGCTCTCCCAGCGGGTCCAGGTGATGTACCGCCTCAAAGAGAAACTGGATGCCAACCTCCACGACCTCTCGGTGCTGTTGTCCGAGGAGATGGGCAAGACCTATACCGAGGCACGCGGCGACGTGTTGAAGGTCATCGAGGTGGTCGAACTCGCCTGCGCCCTCCCGGTGACCATGCAGGGCGATTCGCTGATGAACGTCTCCAGGGGCTTCGACACGGTCACCTATCGCGAACCGCTCGGCGTCTTCGTCGGGATCGCCCCGTGGAACTTCCCGGCGATGATTCCGATGGGCTGGATGATGCCGCTTGCGGTCACCACCGGGAACACCTTCGTGCTGAAGGCCGCCTCGTTCGTGCCCCATACATCGATGGCCATCGCCGAACTACTCCACGACAGCGGCCTTCCCCCCGGGGTCTTCAACCTGGTGACTTGCTCCCGTCACGAGGCGGAGGGGTTGCTCACCCATCCCGATGTGAAGGGCATCAGCTTTGTCGGCTCCAGGGCTGTCGGGAAGCACATCTACACCACGGCCTCGGCGGCCGGGAAACGGGTCCAGGCCCTGACCGAGGCCAAGAACCACGCCCTGGTGCTCCGAGACGCACCCATCAAGGCCACGGCCCAGCGGGTCATCAACTCGGCGTTCGGTTGTGCCGGAGAGCGTTGCATGGCACTGCCGGTGATCGCGGTCGAAGAGACCATTGCCGACGAGTTGGTGGCGACCATCGCCGAACTGACACAGCAGCGGAACATGGGTCCCGCCTGGGAGGAGTCCACGGACATGGGCCCACTCGTCAATGAGGAGCACCGCGAGTTCGTGAAGGATTGGATCGAGAGATCCGTCGATGAGGGGGCCGTCGCCGTGCTCGATGGCCGCGATGCCGTCGTGCCGGGTTACGAGAATGGCTACTACCTCGGCCCGACGGTCTTCGACCACGTCACCGAGGACATGGCGTGCGGGAGGGACGAGGTGTTCGGCCCCGTCCTGTATGTCAAGCGGGTCGCCGGTTTCGACGAAGGCGTCGAACTGATCAACAACAGCGAGTTCGCCAACGGGGCGTCGATCTTCACCAGGAGCGGCTACCACGCCAGGGAATTCGCCCGTCGCATCCATGCGGGCATGGTCGGCGTCAACGTCGGCATCCCCGTCCCGATCTCGGTGTTCCCGTTCAGCGGGCACAAGGGCAGTTTCTACGGGGATCTGCACGTCATGGGTCGTGACGGTGTGGCGTTCTTCACGGAGACCAAGGCCGTGACCAGCTACTGGTTCGACGAGAAGGACCTCAAAGGCGACAAGGTCGGCACGTGGGAAGGCACCATCTCCCGAGCCTGAATCGCTTCTCTACAAGCGAGAAGGCCTCCCTCACCGGGGAGGCCTTTCGCGTCACTCCTCAACGACCGGCACACCAACTCACATGCCGGCAAGCATCTCCCCGGCGGCTTCGAAGGCCGAGGCGCCCAGAGTCAGAACGGGGACACCCGGATCTTCGTACTCGGTGCCGCTCATCGAAGCCTGGGCGAAGAGGATCGCATCGATCTCGTTCTCCCCCGCCAGTCCGGCCGCGGCTTCGGAGACGAGGGCATCGTGGGCTGCGGTGTCGCCCCTCCCCCGGGCTGCGAAGGCTTCCTCCACGACCTCCACCACCAGAGTGAGGTCATCGGGGCCCAATCCGCGCCGCTTGGCCTCGGCCACCAGCGGTTCGATGACCTGGGCTGGACTGGTCGCCACCGTTCCGATGATCCCGATGCGAGTGCCCAGGTCCAGAGCCTGCTTCATCATCGGCTCGGTGATGGCCAGGGTCGGCAGATCGGAGAACGCTCCGACGTGCGCCAGGCCCGCCCCCATCGACGTGCAGGTGAGCAACAGCATGTCGGCGCCCGCCCGTTCCGCCTGCTGCACATGACTGAGGAGTCGTGCGGCGGTGACCTCGGAGACCCTTCCGTCGGCCATCGTGTCTGCAAGCAGGCTGGTGTCGAGCATCGTCTGGATCTCGACGTCCGGGTGCTCCTCTAGGAAGACCCGCTCGAGAGGCCCGATGATCTTGTCCATCACGAACGGCATCGTGTGCAGCAGGAATAGGCGTTTCTTGGCGGCCATGTCTCGATCCTCCTCAGTCATCTATCGGTTGGAGCCTGCACGACTTCGTTGCGGATGACCCCGATTCCCTCCATCTCCATCTCGACGATGTCGCCGACTTCGAGCCATCTCTTCAGATCCGACATCTGGCAGGTCCCGTGGTCGCAGGTGCCCGACGCGATGAAATCCCCCGGGTAGAGGTACTCCTCCTGGGAGATCCACTCGATGATTTGCGGGAACTTGTAGTGCATGGTCGAGGAGTTGTCATCCACGACGACCTCTCCGTTGACCCTGGCGATCATGCGCAGGTTGTCGTAATCGATCTCATCGGGGGTGACCAAACAGGGGCCCATGATGTTGGAATGCTCGAAGTTCTTTCCCTTTGCGGGGCCCAGCATCATCTCCATCTCCCGGAACTGGACATCCCGAGCCGAGATGTCGTTGTAGATGGTGAAACCGGCGATGTGGCTCTCAGCTTCATCGGCGGGGATATTGATGCCCTTGCGGCCTATGTAGACCCCGAACTCGAACTCAAAATCGAGTTGTTCCGTGAAACGTGGTTTGAGGATCGGGTCATGTGGACCGGCGACGATCGCGCCGCTCTGAGTGAAGTAGGGAGGCCACTCGAAGAAAACGTCGGGGATGATCGGTCTCCCCATCTTGACGTGCTCGAGGAAGACCATGGAGTCCCACACGATGTTGGGCCGGGGGACGGGTGCCATCAACTGGACGTCATCGAAGCCGTGGACGATCCGGCCCACATCACCGTCCGCGGTCTCCCCGGCGGCCAGGGCGTCGCCGACCAGGCCGAGGCTCTCGGCAACGGCCGCCTTCGCCTTCTCCCCCCGCTCGAGGTACCTGATCATGTCCGGAGGTACCAGGAAGTCGGCGTACTCCCGCCAGTCGGGCTCGCCTCGTTCCCGCAGCCAGAGGGCTGCAGCCAGGTTGAGGTCGACCAGGCGCCCGTCGAGTTCGGCCCCGATCCGCTCGAGCGGTCCGACCGGGGAGGTGATCCGAAACGTGTAGAGCTTCATGGGGCTCCTTTCCCCGTCGGCGCGGTCCCCGCCGGCTCGGCCCCCGGCCGTCGCTCGTCTACGTCGAGGCCGTGTTCGGCAGACCGGGCCAGATGACGATTCAGGTGGTCGGGAACCAGGCCGGGTGCGCCGACCCGGAGCCGGCCGGGTCTCCCCCGGACGCCGCATCCGCCCCGGCGGATGAGAGAGGCGGCAGCGGGGTGACCCGCTGCCGCCTCCACGTTCGCTTGATTGTGTCGTTCTGTCAACCGGCTTCTACCAGGTGCACTCGCCG
>CBDUUY010000135.1:0-6230 GCA_965370535.1 uncultured bacterium | reverse complement strand
TGGCATCTGCCCCGGTATCAGGGAGTTGCTCGTCGGCTTCGAGGATGCCCGCCTCGTCGTACGTGGCATCTGCCCCGGTATCAGGGAGTTGCTCGTCGGCGACGATGGCCGACTCCTCCCCTGTGGCCTGGAGGTCGTCATCTGCCGATTCCTGCCACCCCGCTGCATCGACGGCCGCAGCGGCCTCCTTGCGGGCCTTGCGACGACCGAATATGCCGCGCCTGGGCGAGGCCTCTTCTACGGCGGCGATCTCCTCGACATCTTCGGCCAAGTCATCGAATTCGGCCCCGGCGGGAGGCGCCGGGGGGACACCCACATCGTCCAGCGGGTCCTCTGCCGGGAGGATCGGCGGAGGGGTGGGGACATCTACCTGATCGGTGCTCTCCCCATCGACGAAAGCCTGCCAGTAGTCGTCATCCTCGTCCTCTCCGATGGCCCGGAGAGCATCGACAGCATCTGCATCCGAGGCGGCGACCGGCTCGGCGGCGATGGAACGCAAGGCGGCGTCCACATCCTCTGCCGCCACCATCTCCGGTTCGTCATCCCTGATCTCGAGTTCCCCGAGGTCTTCGGTCTCCTCGGGGGTGAAGCCCGGGTCGTCGGGAGGCGGGCTCTCCGGTTCGGGGAGGTCCAGACCGGCGGCGGCCAGGGAGTCCTGCACCCCCTCCCCGACCTCGGCCTCGACCTCGACCTCGACCGCATCGAACTCGCCGGCCACCCTCTCGACCGCCTGGTCCTCACGCACCTCGGCCGCCTCCGACCGCAGGGCGGCAGCGGCCTCGTCGGCCGCCCTGGCGAGATCGTGCAAACCGGCCGGCGCATCGATCTCCATGGCGGGCGCCGGACCTTCATCGGGCGGTGCATCCCCGTCGTCTGTGGGGAGAAGGGCTATCTCATCGAGCAGATCGGCGGGCGTCTCGTCCAGAGCAGAAGGAATCTCCGGCATTACTCCGGAACCGTGCTCCGGCAGCACCTCGTCACCGCCGATATCGGGGAGCACGATCTCATCGAGCAACT
This sequence comes from uncultured bacterium, assembly GCA_965370535.1. Classification (GTDB taxonomy): domain Bacteria; phylum Actinomycetota; class Acidimicrobiia; order Spongiisociales; family UBA11373; genus JAHJML01. Next base: position 5,213 of record CBDUUY010000135.1, on the reverse strand, counting down.
CGGTGGGGGCATCGTCGAGCAGATCGTCGGCAGACGGTTCCGGCGGCTCCGGCGGCTCCGGCAGATCGGGCAGATCGGCGGGTTCGGCAGCGGCGGTCTCGCCGGTGCCCAGATCGCCGCCCACAGTGAAGACGGACTCGAAGTCCACCGACGACCCGCCCTCATCGGTCCAGGCCGGGAAGTCGTCGGTCGCCACCGATTCCAGGTCGGCGGCGATGACCTCGTCTTCGATGGCGGCACCCCAACCGGCGGATTCGGCCGGGAGGTCGGCGGGGAGGTCGGCGTCCTCGTCAACGGGTTGATCCTCGAACTCCGGCTCCGACTGCTCCTTGGGCTTGCGCCGTCTGAACAGGCGTCGTTTCTTGACAGGGGCCGCAGGTTCCTCGGGGATGGGCGGCGCAAACGGATCGGCGGTGTCGTCGTCATCGACGCCGCCCGCCCATTCGGGATGCCAGGGATCACCCGGATGCGGGTGGAAACCCTCTTCGTCGCTCCGGCTCAACGGCTCCTCCTCCACTGCCCGGCCCCATGAGCACGCTGAATGACACACATCGTCCGGCGGCTCCTAGACCTCGAGCAACTCCTGCTCTTTGTGCTCTAGTAGTTCGTCGATACGGGCGGTGTGATGATCCGTGATCTCCTGGAGCCGATCTTCGGCGCGGTGGACGTCGTCCTCGGAGACATCCCCCTCCAGTGATTCCAGGTCATCTTTGACATGACGCCGGATGTTGCGCACCGCAATACGCCCCTCCTCAGCCATGTGACGCACCACCCGGATCAGTTCCTTGCGGCGATCTTCGGTGAGCGGAGGGAACGCCAACCGGATCAGGTTGCCGTCGTTGGAGGGATTGAGCCCCAACTCGGACGACTGGATGGCCTTCTCTATCGCTCCCATCACCGACTTGTCGTAGGGCTGGACCACCAGCAGACGCGCCTCAGGCACCGAGAACGACGCCAGTTGCTGCAGCGGGGTGGGCGTCCCGTAGTAGTCGACCATCACCCTGTGCAGGATGCCGGGGTTCGCACGCCCGGTCCGGATCGTGCCGAACTCGCCCTGCACGTGCTCGACGGCGTGGTCCATCTTCGTCCCGGCCTCGCCGAGGAGTTCATCGATCACGGCCTGGCTCCTCTCAGCGAACCAGGGTCCCCACCTCTTCGCCCCGCACAGCCTTTGCGATGTTGCCCGGGATGGTGACGTTGAACACCCTGATCGGCAGATCGTTGTCCATGCACATCGTAATGGCGGTGGCATCCATCACCCGAAGACCCTTCGAGAGCACCTCCATGTATGTCAACTCGGTGAAGAGGGTCGCATTCGGGTCCCGGCTGGGGTCTGCGTCGTAGACACCGTCGACCCTGGTGGCTTTGAGCACACCCTCGGCACCGATCTCCGCCGCCCGCAAGGCGGCAGATGTGTCGGTGGTGAAGTAGGGATTCCCGGTGCCGCCGGCGAAGATCACGACCCTGCCCTTCTCGAGGTGCCGGATCGCCCGCAGCCGGATGTACGGCTCGGCGACCTCGGCGATGTTGATCGCCGTCTGGACCCTGGCCTCCGCTCCGGCACGCTCGATCGCATCACGCAGCGCCATGGCGTTGATGACCGTGGCGAGCATGCCCATGTAGTCGGCGTTGGCCCTGTCCATACCCTCGGCGGCGGACGAAAGCCCCCGCCAGATGTTCCCGCCCCCGACGATGACCCCGATCTCATGACCTTCGGCCTGTACCTCGGCGATCTCGGCGGCGACGCCGTGGACCGTGCCCGGATGGATCCCGTATCCGGTCTCCGGATCGGCGAACGCTTCGCCCGACAGTTTGAGGGCGATGCGGCGTGCCATCGGCTACGCCTCCCCGGCGCCCTCACCGACGCCGATACGGGCAAAGCGGCGGACCGAGATGTTCTCGCCCATGGTGCCTGCCATGGCAGCCACCATCTCGCCGACCGTGCCGTCGAACTTGTCGGTGTTCACGAACTGCTGCTCGTTGAGCACCTTGTCGCGGTAGAAGGCGTTGAGTTTGCCTTCGACGATCTTGTCGATGATCTGCTCCGGCTTGCCATCGTTGCGGGCCTGTGCCTCGAAGATCTCCCGCTCTGCCTGGATGACCTCCTCGGAGACATCCTCCCGCTTCACCCACTCGGGCTTGGATGCGGCGATGTGCATGGCGATGTCGCGAGCCGCCTGCTGGAACTCATCGCTCTTGGCGACAAAATCGGTCTCAGAGGCCAGTTCGACGATGACGCCGATGACGGGACGATCGGCCTGATGATGCAGGTAGTGGCCGATGGTGCCCTGGTCGGCAGCACGGCCGGTGCGTTTGCGAGCATCGGCGATGCCCCTCTCGAGCAGCAGTTTCTGGGCTGCATCGATATCGCCCCCGGTCTCATCGAGGGCGCGCTTGGCGTCCATCATCCCGGCACCGGTCGTCTTCCGGAGTGCGGCGACGTCCTTGGCGCTGAAATCACTCACCGGACTCGTCCTCCTGCTTCTCGGCGGCCTCGTCGGCCTCCTTCTTCGAAGCCTTGGCCTTGGCCAACTCGGCACCCTCGCGGCAGGCTTCGGCGATCAGCATCGCCATCAACTGGACGGAGCGGATCGCATCGTCGTTGCCGGGGATGACCAGGTCGATGGGGTCGGGGTCACAATTGGTGTCGACCACGGCGACGATCTTGGCCTCGATACGGTTGGCTTCCTTGACGGCGATCGCTTCGGCCTTGACATCGATGATGAACACGGCATCTGGAATCTTGTGCATGTCGCGCACCCCGCCGAGCACCGTCTGCAGCTTGGTCAGTTCCCGGCGGAGGCGCAGGCGCTCCTTCTTGGGAAGGGCCTCCATCTCTCCGGAGTCGTCCATCCGCTCCAACTCGCGCATGTAGAGAATCCGTTTGTGGATGGTTTGGAAGTTGGTGAGCATGCCGCCGAGCCAACGGTGGTTGACGAATGGCATCTCGGCCCGCTCAGAGGCCTCGACCACCACACCCTGGGCCTGCTTCTTGGTGCCTACGAACAGCACGGTGCCGCCCTTGGCCGTGAGGTCACGGACGTAGTCTGCCGCGGCTTCGGCAGCCTCGAGGGTCTGACGCAGGTCGATGATATGGATCCCGTTGCGCTCCGAGAAGATGTACGGGCGCATCTTGGGGTCCCAACGCTGGGTTTGATGCCCAAAATGGACACCGGCTTCCAGCAACTGACGCATGGTGACGTCGGCCATGTGGCCTCCTTGGTTTTCGGTTGGTCCTCCGCCCGCCCTCGGCCTCCCCAGGGCGCGATGCGCCCCGACCGCAGGAGGTTGCAGCGAGCGTGTGTAATCGGGCGGAAGTATAGGCCCGCCCCGAAGCCTGGGATCAGCCGATCTTCTGGCCCGGTTCGAGCATACGATTGCGGAGACTCATCACCGACTTGGTGTGGATCTGGCAGATGCGCGATTCGGTGACCCCCAGAACCGCCCCGATCTCCGCCAGCGTCATGCCCTCGTAGTAGTAGAGGGTTATCACCAGGCGTTCCCGTTCGGGGAGGCGGTTGATGGCGTCCGACAGGAAATAGCGGTTCTCCTGGTCCTCGAACGACCCGCCCGGGTCTATCGCCTTGGGGTCGGCGACCATGTCGCTCACCGATGACGAACCGCGCTCGGAAGGGTCGAGCAACTCATCGAGCGCCACAAAGCCGAGGCCGGCGATCTCGCCCAATTGGGTCTGCAAGGTAGGCAGCGGGACACCCATGTGCTCGGCGAGCTCCTGCTCGCCGACCGCGCGCTGCAAGCGGTGCTCCATCTCTGCCAGGGAACGCTGGATCTCCCGCGCCCTGGCCCGCACCGAACGGGGCACCCAGTCGAGCGACCGCAGTTCGTCGAGGATCGCCCCTTTGATGCGATTGACCGCGTAGGTCTCGAACTTGATGTTGCGCTCGAGGTCGAACTTGTCGATGGCGTCGATCAACCCGAACATCCCGTAGGAGATCAGATCGGACTGCTCTACGTTGCGGGGGAGGCCCACCCCGACCCTGCCTGCCACGAACTTGACCAGAGGCGAGAAGTGGATGATCAGGCTCTCCCTGGCCGACTCGTCGCCGCTCTCTTTGAAGCGGCGCCAGTACTCGGCGATATCTGCCGCGACCGGTTCAGGCGCGCGGGTGGGATCGGTCATAGGTTGCCTCGAGATGCCGCCGGGTCACAGCAGTGTAAATCTGGGTGGTGCCGAGTTCAACGTGTCCCAGGAGTTCCTGGACGGTGCGCAGATCTGCCCCTCCCTCGAGCAGATGAGTGGCGAACGAGTGACGAAGGGCGTGAGGGAAGGTACCCAGCCGATGCCGGACCGCCCGACGCACGCCCCTGCCGTCGAGTGGGCCGCCCCTGACACCGACCCACAACGCCGTGATTGCCGCGGAATCCACCAGTGCCGGGCGGCCGGTCTCCAGGTAGCGGTCGAGCGCACGGCGGGCCTCTCCGGCCAGTGGGACGATCCGCTCCTTGTCGCCCTTGCCACGAACTCTGACCAGTTCCACCCCCTGCACATCCCTTACCTGCAGCGAGGCCGCCTCGGATACCCGCAGCCCGGTGCCGTAGAGCACCTCCAGCAGGGCCCGGTCCCTGATATCGACGGGATCGTCTCCATCGATGGCATCGAGCATCGTCCCGAGAGCGCCTGCCGGCAGAGCCCTGGGCAGGGTCCGCCGACGTCTGGGCGACGGCACGCCTGCCGCCGGGTTGGCGGGGACGATGCCGCGCCTCGCCCCGTCGGTGAAGAAAGCCCGCACGGCAGAGGCCTTGCGAGCCGCCGAACGCCGTGCGTAGTTGCGGGTGGCCAGGTGAGCGAGGAAGCGGCGCACCGTCCTGCGGTCCACCGCCTCGACGCTGCCGATCCCGAGACGGTCACAGAAGTCGAAGAACTGGCTCAGGTCCCTCCGGTACGCCTCCACCGTGTGGGGTGACAGACCCCGCTCGGCCCGGAGGCGCTGCAGGTAGTCACCGACGGCATCGTCGGCCCACACGGGCAGGGGAGGAATGGGCGCCATGGGGCCATCGTCGTGGCGAACGCCCGGCTGGTCAACGACCTACGGCCGGAGGCAGACCCGGCCGCCCATCCGGACGACCTTCCCTGCTGCCTCCAGATGGGCGACCTCGGCGAGTACCTCATCTGCCCCCATGCCGGTGATGGCGACCAGATCCTCCAGCGATGACCCAACGGAACCGAGGGCGCCGAGCACCCCGCGATCGCC
>CBDUUY010000134.1:0-6288 GCA_965370535.1 uncultured bacterium | reverse complement strand
GATCACGACGAACACAAGAACAGGGCGACTGATTCGCCGGACCATCGGTCTGCCTCCTCCCCCAATTGTCCACACTCAAGCGGTCCTGCGCAACCGTCCACCAAGACCCTGAGTGGGAGGAACAATTCGGGTGCCCTGTGGGCAGGGTGGGCCGGTGTGAGCGAAGAACGTACGGACGATCTTCTCTCCCGCCCTCGGGGGTGGGGGAGAAGCCCCCCTTCATAGAGAGGCGGTGGGGGAATGGGTCACCATTTGACCGACACACCACTGGCGCGGGCCCGGGCTCAGGCGAGCCCCGTCGCTCTGGTGCCCTGAGAGCCCGCTGAGCAATGTATGTCACTCACCTCGACGGCCAGATCATCGCCACTCGCGGTGTCCTCAGCTCCGCCATTCCTGCACGAGGAGTGGCGAAACCTCGTCCGTGCGACCGGCGCACCCGGCAGCACGATCTGAGCAACGGCCTCATTCAGCAGACTCCCATGGCGCCACCCGGGTACAGAAATCGGCGACTTCTGCGATGACCTCGGAGCGGTTGATCTCGTTGAGCACCTCATGGCGGGCGCCGGGGTACACCCTCACAGTCAGGTCGTAGGTCGGGAACGCTTTGGCTGCCGCCATGGAGGTTCTGTAGGGGACATAGGGGTCCTCATCGCCGTGCAGGAACAACACCGGGATGTCGATCAGGTCGATCTGCTCCGTGAACCGGTCGAGGGCGATCACCTCGGCCTCCAGCAGTGGCCGCTTGTACGCCTCGCGGTATACGAGAGGATCGGTGGCGTATTCGTGCACGGTCTGCGGGTCGCGTGACATGCCGCTCCAGTCGTCGGGCGGAGGGGGCATCTCGTCTTCCTGCAGCACGTCGCGGGCCCATGTCCAGTCGCCGACGACCGCTCCGCACAGCACCAGGCCGGCAAGGGACTCCGGATGGCGCTGGGCGAACCGGGACGAGAGCAGGCCGCCCATCGAATGGCCGAGCATGATCACCGGCAGGCCGGGGTGGTCATCCAGGGCCAGGCCGACCAGTGTCGTGAGGTCGTCCACCACGTGTTCGAAGTCGGTGATGAGCGCCCGTTCACCTTCGCTGAGGCCGTGGCCGAGGTGGTCCTCGGCGTAGACGACCGCTCCGTCGGAGACCAGTGCCTCGGCAACGTGGGAGTACCGGCCGGAGTGCTCGGCATAGCCGTGCACCAGCACCACGATTCGTTGCGGTGATTCGGATTCCCAGACCCGGTAGGAGATCTTGCCCTCACTGCCCCCGAAGATCCGCTGGTGCACCTGCATCACTCCTCCCGGCCTGTCTCTCCGAGTCTCGCCGCTCCCGGCCCGATGTGCCAGACGGCTCCCGGCGGCACCCCATCGGGGAGATGAGCAGTGGCTCCCGTTCGCTGCGTCGGTGAAGGCGGCCGCCCGCTGCTGCTCAGGAAGGAGACCCGGCCCTGAGCCACTCGGCGGTCACCTTCTTGAGATGGTCCACACCTCGCCCGGCATGGGCCAGGTACGTGTCCAGGTCGAAGGCCGCCGTCAATTCGGTGGCGGCGTCACCGGTGCGTTCGTCTGCCAGAAGTTCGGCCTGCAGGCCGGTCCCGGATTCCATGACCCTGGTGGCCGCCTCCTGGACGATGCGGTAGGCCTCGTCGCGGGACATCCCGGAGCGGATCAGGGCGTTGAGGGCCGCCTGGCTGTAGACCAGGCCGCCGCTCGCCTCGAGGTTGGCCCGCATGCGGTCCGGGTCCACCACCAGGCCGTCGATCACCCTGGTCGCCCTGGCCAGCATGAAGTCGAGCACGGCGCACGCATCGGGGAGGACCACTCGCTCCACCGACGAGTGGGTCATGTCCCTCTCGTGCCACAGCGCCACGTTCTCCATGCCACTCACCGCGTATCCCCGCAGCAGGCGGGCCAGGCCGGAGACGTTCTCAGACAGGATCGGGTTGCGCTTGTGGGGCATCGCCGAGGACCCCTTCTGGCCTGCGGCGAATGCCTCGGCCACCTCACCCACCTCCGAGCGGGCCAGATGGCGGATCTCGGTCGTGAGGCGCTCCACCGTGGAACCGATCACCGCCAGGGTCGCCAGGAACATTGCGTGGCGGTCGCGAGCCACCACCTGGGTGGCAGCGGGTTCGGCGCGTAGGCCCAGAGCCCCGGTGACGTGCAGTTCGACGCTGGGAGGGACTGTCGAGTGATTGCCGACGGGACCGCTGATGGTGCCGTACGAGACCGTCCGGGCCGCCTGCCCCATACGGTGGTGCGCTCGCACCAACTCGAATGCGAACCCCGCCATCTTGTGGCCGAAGGTGGTCGGCTCGGCCCAGATGCCGTGGCTGCGGCCCACCATCGGGGTGTCGCGGTGGGTGGTGGCCAGGCGTTTGACTGCCTCGAACAATGAGATCAAACGTTCCATCAGCAGCGCAGACGCTTCCGCCAGGGTCACCCCGAGTGCGGTGTCGAGCACATCGGAAGATGTCAGTCCGTAGTGCAGCCAGCGGCCGTGCTCCGGTATCGAGGATGCCAGCACATCCACGAAGGCTGCCAGGTCGTGATGGATCTCAGCCTCGCGGGCCTTCCAGGCGCCGATATCCACCGGTGGCGCGGCCCGCACGGCGTCGGCGGCGCCGGCCGGCACCACTCCCTCGGCTTCCCAACCCTCCAGGGCGAGTGCCTCCACCACGGTCCATGTGTCGAGTTTGTGGCGTTCGCCCCACAGTGCAGCCATCTCGGGGAGGGAGTAACGCTCGATCATGACGGCAGGAAGGTGGCCTCGCGGTCGGGCCCCACCGACACCATCGTGACCGGGACCCCTGCCAACTCCTCGACCCGTTGCACGTAGCGCCGCGCTGCCGCCGGCAGGTCGTGCATCGACCGGATCCCGGAGATGTCCTCCTCCCAGCCGTCCAGGTCCTCATACACGGGGACGCAGTTGTACAGCACCCGTTGCTGGCGGGGGAAGTCGCTGAAGTCCTCGCCGCCTGCCTGGTAGGAGGTGGCGATCCTGACGGTGGGGAAGCCGGACAGCACATCCAGTTTCATCAGCGCCAATTCTGTGATGCCACCCACCCGGACGGAGTACCGCAGGGCCACCATGTCCAGCCATCCGCAGCGGCGGCGCCTGCCGGTGACGGTGCCGTACTCGCCCCCTACCTGCACCATCCTCTCGCCGACCTCATCATCCAGTTCGGTGGGGAATGGGCCGCTGCCGACCCGGGAGATATAGGCCTTGGCGATCCCGAGTACGGCGTCGATGTCCTTCGGCCCCACCCCGGTGCCTGTGAGTGCGCCGCCGGAGACGGGATTGGATGAGGTCACAAACGGATAGGTGCCGTGGTCGATGTCCAGCAGCACACCCTGGGCGCCCTCGAAGACCACCTTCTTGCCGGCCTTGATGGCGTTCCACACCAGGAGGGAGGCATCGGTGACCAGCGGTGCGATACGTTCGGCGTAGCCGAGGTACTCCTCGGCGATCGGGCCGGCATCCATCGGCAGGGTGTTGTACACCCGCGAGAGGATCTGATTCTTCTCCCTCAACACCGCCTCGAGTTTGGCCTCGAAGATGCCGGGGTCGAACAGGTCCTGGACCCGGATGCCCTGGCGTGAGTACTTGTCGGTGTAGGCGGGGCCGATGCCACGTTTGGTGGTGCCGATCTGGTTGCGGCCCAGGTAGCGCTCCCTCACCGCATCCAACTTCCGGTGGTACGGCATGATCAGATGGGCGTTGCCGGACAGACGCAACTGTCCCGGGTCCACTCCGCGTGCAGAGAGGGCGTCCATCTCGTCGAGCAGCACTCTGGGATCGATGACACACCCGTTGCCGATGACCGGAGTCACCGAGGGATAGATGACCCCGCTGGGGACCAGCGAGAGGGCAAACCTCTCGTCTCCGATGACGATGGTGTGCCCTGCGTTGTTGCCGCCCTGATAGCGGACGATCACATCGGCGTCCTGGGCGAGGAGGTTGGCGACTTTCCCCTTGCCCTCATCGCCCCACTGGGCACCGATTACCACCGTGGCAGGCATGGAAGCGTCTCCTCCTCCGGGGTCCGCTCGGATGGTAGTTGCGGGAGCACGGGATCCGGACCATCGCTGAGGCGCTGCGAATTGTAAGGCGCGCACTACGCTGACCAGTGCCCGCAAAACGGAGGATCCGTGCCGCGCATCCGTGCCGAATCCATAGAGGAACACAAGACGCTCACCCGTCGGGAGATCCTCGCCGCCGCCGCCGACCTGTTCCGCGCCCAGGGCTACACCGAGACCAGCCTCGGCGACATCGCCTCCCACGTCGGGATCGGGAGGACGACCCTCTACGAGTACTTCGCCGACAAGGAGGGCATCCTCGTCAGCCTGGTGCAGCAGGAACTGCCGGGTCTGATGGCCGACCTGGTCGAAGGTCTCCCCGCCGACATGTCGTGCCGGGAGAGACTCGGAGAGTTGATCGTCAGAGGCCTCCAGTTCGTGTCGGATGACACCAAGCTCGGTTCGATGCTGATGCGGGAGTTGCCGAACATCTCCAAGGAGGCGCAACTGGAGGTGCGCCAGGCGCACTTCGGCCTGGCCGGCGGGGTCATGGAGGTTTGCCGGGAGGGCGTGGGCACCGGGGAGTTCCGGGGCTTCGACCCCGATCTGACGGGGCAACTGGTCTACGGCCTGATGATGTCGGCTTCCAGCGGATTGATGCGGTCGTCTGAGGCCAAGGCGCGGATCGGCGAGGTGGCCGACACCCTGCTCGGCATCGTGTTCGACGGCCTGGTGGCCGACTGAGCGGCGAGGTCAGGTGCTGTCGGGCTCCTCGACCACGTAGGGGCCGTCGAAGACCCTCCTGATCGCTTCGGCGTTGGGGCCGTCGATGAGTTCGGCGAACACGATCAGGCGCTCGGCAGCCGAGTACTTCGGGTTGCAGGTCGTGAGGGTGAGCCATGCCCCCTCCCACTGGGTGGTGACCCATACTCCTTTGGGCTTGACGATCTGGGATTCGACGACGCTGTAGGTGTGCGTGCCGGTCAGCGTCTCGACCTCGATGATGTCTCCGGGTTCCAGCAGATCCAGGTCGAGAAACGGGGCGCCGTTGGTGGTGCGGTGCCCGCTGAGGACCGCATTGCCCGGCTGGCCCGGGAGCGCGGTCTGCGGTATGTGGCCCGGGCCCTGCCTCAGGAATTTGAGGTCGATGCCTTCGACGATCATCCAATCGAGATCGAGTTTCGGGATGGCGATGCGACCCAGCACCCGGCCTTCACCGGGTGCAAACTCCCGGAGGATTCCGGGTACGCGCTCTTCCACCGGTGTGAGGGCTTCGATCTCGCGGGCCGTGTAGACGTGCTCCGAGGGCAGGGCGAGTCGCGGGTCGTCACCCTCGTCTTCGATGCTCACCACCTCCGGTTGTGAGGCATCCTGGGGTTCGAATTCGGCCGCCAGCGCCGACAGAGGAATCCCGGAGTCGACGAGTTCGGTGCGCTCTTCGAATTCGACGGCCAGCCGTTCCTGGTGGTGTGCCGTGATCAACTCGTCTTGCCAATAGCGGTACCCGGCATATGCGATTGCCAGGAGGCCGGCGACGATCAAAGCCCGACTGGTCCATCGAATCCAGGTACGGCGCTTCATCGGAGGCCGCCCTTCGGCGGCGGGCCCGGGCTTCTCTCCGGAGGACGGGAGCGGGAGGGGAGGCTGAGTCCACTCAACGGAGACGTCAACGTCGTCTCCCGAAGAGTCGGTGTGCTGGGTCGGCTGTTCCACCCGCAGAAGATACTCCGCATCGATGGATAGATGCCCCGGCCGGTGGCGCCCTCAACGTGGTAGACACTGTTGTTGCCGGGGCGGGGCACCAATCGTCACCCTCCCCATGGTGTGCGTGTCAGGGGCAGTTGTAGAGGGTTTCGCCGGTGAGGCAGGTGTCGGTGCCCTTGCCGCCGTTGAGGGTGTCGTTGGCCCAGCCGCCGACGAGGCGGTCCTTGTTCCAGGCGCCGAAGAGGCGGTCGTCGCCGCCGCCACCTCTGATGACGTCGCGGCCGCCGCCACCGCAGATGACATCGTCGCCGCGCAACCCGTAGATCTTGTCGTTTCCGGCCAAACCGTGGATGACGTCGGGTCCGTCGGTGCCGTAGATGACGTCGTTGCCGTTGGTCCCCAAGATGGTGGGCTCCCGGCCCCTGCACAACTGGTAGTCACGGACCACCGGCTTCTGGACACCGGAGATGAAGTCGGCGTTGACGTTGTAGTCGGCGATCCGGACCGAAGCGGTGGAGGTGCCCTCGAAGCCGGGCCCGGCGGCGGTGATGGTGTGTCTGCCGGCGGGGGCTTCGA
>CBDUUY010000133.1:0-6302 GCA_965370535.1 uncultured bacterium | reverse complement strand
AAGCCGGCGCCGGTATTGGGGAAGACGATCTCCTCTTCCGTGTAGGGATACGGGGGCTCGGGCACCTGAGGCCGTTCGAAGGTGAAGGGTTCGTCCCTGCGAACCAGTGACACCGGGATGGTGTCGCTGCCGATGGTGAGCGTGCCCTCGAGTTGGTCGCCGTCCGCTGTGAAGGTCCCCGATGATGCGAGCGCCGCTATCCAGATCTGCATGGTGTCGCCGGATTCGACGATCTCATCGATTGGGATTCCCATGGCCCCCTCGTCGATGCTGTCGAGGACACCGATCAGCCTTCCTGCCTGGTTGCGTTCGAACTGGAATTGGATGCGGGCACCGGGCACCAGATAGCCGAACCAGACTCCCTCGAACCCGGAGGTGGTGGTCGTCGTGGGAGCGGTCCCGGAGGTGGTGATCGTTGTGGGAGCGGTCGCTGAGGTGGCGTCGGCGATCGTCGATTCGGACGATCCCGACCCGCAGGTGGCCGCCACCAGAGTGGTGGCGAGCAGCAAGACGAAGGCGCGGTACCCGTGTGGCACGTTCCCATTGTGCTGTCCTGCCGTCCGGCCCGCCAGATGAGGGGATACCCGGGGGTGTGGACAACGCGGACACCGATCAGCGGCTCTGATCGAATCGTTGAGTTGGCTCACCCGGCCTCGATCCCCGCAGCAGCGATGCTCACGCCCCCTCCGTCTGTGCAGGGCCGGCCGACTCGCGCGAAGCGGGGTCATCGCGGACCGACATCGAAGTGTCGGCCGGCGACGCGATCGAGAGACCGTGCGTGCCTTGTCGATGACTCGAAGGTGTGACGTCCGGCCCTGGCACGTAGAGATCACGGGTTGAGGTGACGGTGGGGGTCCGGCCGGTAGCATCGCCGCGACACACGACGACGAGGAGAGCAGGCGTGCTGAGCCACGAAGTGGACTTCGAGATATTCGGCGACGACATGCAATTTGTGGAGATCGCCCTCGACCCCCAGGAGAGTGTCATCGCCGAGGCGGGGGCGATGATGTACCTGAGCGAGGGCATCACCTTCGAGACCAAGATGGGCGACGGGTCGGAGCCCAATCAAGGGATGTGGGGGAAGCTGAAGGGGGCTGGCAAGCGTGTGCTGACCGGCGAGTCGATCTTCATGACCCACTTCACCAACTCCGGCGGCGGGTATGAGAAGGTGGCCTTCGCCGCCCCATATCCCGGCAAGATCGTCCCGGTGGATCTGGGTGAGATCGGTGGGCGCCTGATCTGCCAGAAGGATGCCTTTCTCTGCGCCGCTATGGGCACCACGGTGGGCATAGCCTTCAACAAGAAGATCGGGACCGGCCTGTTCGGTGGGGAGGGTTTCATCCTCCAGGACCTGCGGGGGGATGGGAAGGTGTTCGTGCACGCCGGCGGCACCGTCATCGAGAAGCGCCTGCAGGGAGAGACGCTGCGGGTGGACACCGGGTGCCTGGTGGCTCTGGAGCCGACGATCGAATACTCGATCGAACGGGCCGGGAACCTGAAGTCGATGGTGTTCGGCGGTGAGGGGCTCTTCCTGGCCACCCTGACCGGCATCGGCCGGGTCTGGTTGCAGTCGCTGCCCTTCTCCCGTCTGGCGGACCGGATCGCACCGCACGGGGGCGGTGCCCCTCAAGGAGAGGGTTCTGTGATCGGCGGCATCTCCACGATCTTCGAGAGGTAGCCGCCGCGCCGGGCACGGCCGTTTCCGAGTGGAGGCGGACGCCCGTACATGCCACACTTGGGGTATGCAACGGGCTGGAAGAGTGGCTCTGTGGGTCGGCGGCGGCACCGCTGTGTTCGTCGCCGTCATAGCAGTCGGCGTGCTGATGATGTTTCGTGACTCGGCGACCCCGGTGACCCGCGAGGAGGCCACGTTCGGCCTCGGCTCACTGGAATCGGGCGCAGGGGTGGGCGATCAGGGTCTCTACGTCTATGAGACCACCGGTTTCGAAACGGCTTCGGCACTCGGCGGCAGCACACACAACTACCCGGCGGAGACCTTCCTGTCGATCCGCCCCGATGAGTGTGGGACCACATACCGGTGGCAGTCGCTCGAGGAGCGATGGGACGAGATCACCGTCTGTGATGACGGGAGGCTCGATCGCTTCACCTCGTACCACGAGTGGTTCGGTATCCAGGATCTCAGTGTCTACATCTGTGACGAGACGGCGCGGTTCCTGCCTGCCGGCGATGAGACCGCCTGGTCGTTCTCCTGTGTGAACGAAGGCGTCACGACCCAGAACTGGGTGTTCGAGGTCGTCGGGTTGGAGGTCGTCGATGTGGGCGGCGAGGAGGTCGAGGCGCTGCATATCGTCGCCTCGGAGACATTGACCGGCGAGACCGTCGGCGGTGGCGTCCACCACCGTTGGATCCTGCCGGACCGGCTCCTCGTAGTCAGAGAGTCGGTGGAGATCGCCAACACCACCGGTAGCCCGGTGGGCGACGTCGACTACACCGAGCAGTACGACCTGATACTCACCTCCCTGACCCCTTCCGAGTAGGGAGGGGCGGACCCGGGTATCCGGGTCCACCCCACACCATGGGTTCAGACGATGTCCTCGCAGGCTGATACCACCTCCGCATCGCACGTGTCGGTGCCTCCGCCCCCGTCGGCGGTATCGTCATCGTCTCCGCCTATCAGGATGTCGGATCCCGAACCGCCGAGCAGTGTGTCGTCGCCGGGTCCTCCGTCGAGATAGTCGTCCCCGCCCCCGCCGACGAGATAGTCGATACCGGCGTCCCCTTCTATTCGGTCGTTGCCGGGGCCGCCCTGCAGTTCGTCGTCTCCCTCCCCGCCGCGGAAGCGATCGTCGCCATTACCGCCGCTGAGCATGTCATTGCCCGAGCCGCCTTTGATGGTGTCATCGTCCCTGGCTCCTTCGGCGATGTCGTCGCCGAGTCCGCCGTCGATGATGTCGGCCCCGATTCCTCCACGGATGACATCGTTGCCGGGCCCGCCGTCGAGGGTGTCGTCGCCGTCCCAGCCGATTAGAGTGTCGTCTCCGCCACCTCCGGCGATCACGTCGTCGCCGTCGCCGCCACCGAAGTAGTCGTTGCCGGGCCCGCCGTCGAGGGTATCGTCGCCGTCGCCGCCACTGAGATAGTCCCTGCCGGATCCGCCGTCGAGGGTGTCGTCGCCGGATCCACCACTGAGGTTGTCGTCGCCGTGGCCGCCGTCGATGGTGTCGCTCCCACTCCCGCCGGAAGCCTCATCGTTACCGTCACCGCCGTCGATGGTGTCGTCGCCGTTGCTGCCATGGATACTGTCATCGCCCGGTCCGCCGTCGATGGTGTCATCTCCACCTTCGCCGTCGATGGTGTCGTTGCCGGGTCCGGCACTGAGGTTGTCGTCGCCGTGGCCGCCGTCGATGGTGTCATCTCCACCTTCGCCGTCGATGGTGTCGTCACCGTTGCCGCCCTGGATACTGTCATTGCCCGGTCCACCGTCGATGGTGTCATTACCACCTTCGCCGTTGATGGTGTCGGCGCCGGTGCCGCCGTTGATGGTGTCCGAACCGGTATCGCCACCGATCACATCCGCGCCTGCTCCGGCGTCGATGGTGTCGTCTCCGCCACCGCCGTTGATGGTGTCATCACCCGTCTGGCCCTGGATCAGATCGTTGCCGGCGCCGCCGTCGATGGTGTCGGCACCGGCACCGCCTTTGAGATCGTCTTGGCCGTCCCCGCCGTCGATGAGGTCTGCGCCGTCGAGGCCGCGAATCCGGTCGGAGTCCCCCTCCCCGTAGAGGATGTCGTCTCCGGCATCGCCGATCAAGGTGTCGCGGCCGTCGCCTCCGAAGATGGTGTCATTGCCATCCCCGCCGGTGACGCGATCCCGGCCCGGACCGGCACAGATCGTGTCGTTGCCACCGAGGCCGTCGATGATGTCCCGCCCGGCCAGAGCGATGATGACGTCGTCACCTTCGGTCCCGGTGATGAAATCCACCGTCTCCGTGCCGACGATGGTCGGCGCCAGTCCGTTGCAGGTGAGAAAAGGGGCGCCGGTGGTCGTGTGTATCCACCCGAGGATCGCTCCGACTTCGGTGTAGACCCCCGGGAAGGAGGGAAGGCCACACCCGAGTCCCCAACTGGAGATGCCGATCTGCATTGGGGCGGCGCCGTCGGCAGTGAACAGCGGTCCGCCCCTGTCTCCATCACAGGCATCGGTACCACCGGCCTGGAGGTCTCCGGCACACAGCATGGTGGGGACGTCGTATGCCCCTCCGTAGGTCTGCAGGCACAGGTCGTCATCCACCACGGTCACATTCACCTCATGGAGGGCTCTGGGGTAGCGCTCGGCGGTGTTGGTATCACCCCACCCGGTCACCACCGCATCGGTGTCAACGCTAGGTGGTGCACCCAGTTCCGGGAGTGTGATGGGGGTGACGCCAACCGGTTCGGTCAGAAGCAGCAGGGCGGCATCGTGGCGGGTGCCCTCGTCGTCGTAGGAAGGGTGCAGGTGGATCTCGGCTACGTGGACCCGCACCCCTTCGTCGGAGGCAAGGTCGTGTCGCCCCGCCACCACGTCGATGGCGGATGGTGAGATGCCGTGGACACAGGAGGCGGCGGTGAGCACCCACTCGGGGGTGATGACCGAACCGCCGCACCGCAACCCGTACCAGGCGCTCTCGGTGTGGCTGTCGACCACGGCCACGACGAATGGGTGACTTCCGGGTTCGGCTTCTGAACCACCGATGATGCGTGTTGGGGGAAGAGTCTCGTCATGCTCGGCGGCGGGAGCCACCGGGGTGAGCGCGGCGAGCACCACGCAAGCGGCAGCAAGGACAAGGGTTCGCTGACGTGTGCGCATGGGCTCCTTCTCAGTGATGAGGGTCGGTCCAAGTATCCGGATGAATCGATCCGGTTCCTAGACCCCCGTCCCCGGGTGCCTCCGGGGATTCCTTTCCCTGGGCGGGAGAGAGGGCCGGTCGGGGTGAACGGCTCTCCAGAAACTGTCTGGCGGCGCCGATGCAGAATCCATGGAACCGACACGTTGGCGCCTGTGGGGGAGGTATGTCGTCGTGGCGGTGGCCGCCGCAACGATCTCCTTCTTCGCTTTTGTGCTGCGCAGTCCGGTGCCGATCTTCGACTGGGTAGACCTCGGGATCCACGAACTGGGCCACATGCTGGTGATGACCGGCCCCCGGATGCTGCACTTCCTTGCAGGGTCGCTGGCACAGGTGGCCGCTCCCTTCGGCCTGGCCGTCTACTTCCTGTGGCGGCAACGGGACAAGGCCGCCGGTGGGTTCTGCCTCGCCTGGGCCGGCACCTCCATGTGGGATGTGAGCGTGTACATCGCCGATGCTCCTGTGCAGGCTCTTCCGCTCATCGGCGGCGGGACGCACGACTGGGCCTATCTGTTGGGCCCGCAGGGGTGGGACGCCATCGACAGGGCAGGATCGATTGCCGGGTTCGTCGATGCAATAGGGATGGCGGCGGCGATCACCGGGATAGGGATGGCACTGTGGCCTGCGGTCCGCCATGCGAGGGAGGTGGTGCGATTCCGCCGGGCACCGATCCTTGTCGCCCCGGTGGTGGCGGTCGATGGTCCGGCTGCCTCCGATCCACTCGGCGGCATCCCGGCGAACGTTTTCCCGTCGGCGCCGTCATTGGTCGACGAGGAAGACCCGGTCACAGCCGGGGATGAGGCCGACGACCCGTGGGCGGCGGCCGCCCAACTGCCGTTCTTTTACGATTCCGGCCGGAAGTCGTGATCTCACGCCCCATGTCGATGCGACGGATTCTCCCGGTAGTGCTCGCAATGGCCGTCACGGTGGCCGTTGTGCCCTCGGCGGCGAGTGCGGGAACGGTCGGTGCCACCCGTGCCACAGGGCCCCGGACGCTGCGTGTCGTCGCCGGTACCACCGTTGGTTCGCTCGATGCTCTCGCCGTGCGGGATCAGTCGGGCACCGATGATGACCCGGCCGCCTACCTGCATGTCGTGCCCGATGAGGGGCGATTCGATGTCCGGTTCAGCTTCCGTGCCGGCAGCCCGTCGCTTTTGGGGACCCTCCACCTGGCGGCGTCAATCCGATCCTCCTCCAACGGGTGGTGGCGGCTCCAGGTGAGGGATCGGGTCGTCGGCAAGTGGGTGACCATCCACGGGAGCGGCGATCAACCTCGCAACCGCTGGGTCTGGAGAGCTCATGACCTGGATCCCGCCCGGGTGCTCGCCGCGGGCACCCGTCTCCAGGTCCGAGTAGTTGGAGGAGGGGCGCCGGTGGCCCTGGACCTGCTGGTGGCACGCCGCACCGTCTGGCAGCCTGCTCCCGGCACTACCTGGCAGTGGCAGTTGACCGGAGACA
>CBDUUY010000132.1:0-6439 GCA_965370535.1 uncultured bacterium | reverse complement strand
ATGTGAGGTGCCATCTTGACCGTGGAGTTCCGAGAAGCCGAGGCCGCAGACGAATCTCAGATCCTCGATCTGATCAACCTCGTGCAACCATCGGTCCCGTGGACGGAACGGCACTTCCGCTGGCAATACCAGGAAGCGCCGGCCGGTGCCGCAGCGCTGTTCGTCGCCGGCGACGGCGGACGGGTCGTTTCCTTCTATGCCGCTCCCAGATATGCCGTCGGGTTTTTCGGGGAGATCCGAGAGGGTTGGATGGTTCAGGATGTGATGACTCACCCTGAGTATCGCGGGCGAGGGTACCTCCACACGCTCGGCGCCCTGTGCCTCGGGCATCTCCGACAGGCCGGTGCACTCGGATACACCTTCCCCAACGAGAGATCCGAGAACAGCTTTCGTCGCATGGGATGGGCGGAACTGGGCAAGGTTCCATTCCGGTCTCGCATCCCAGGACAAGCACCACAGGCCGCGCCTGTCCCTCTGACGCCGGTGGACCGATTCCCCGATTCGATCGGCGACACCTGGGAGGAGGCGGGAATGCAAATCGGGGTTCGGCGGGATGCCGAATATCTCAATTGGCGTTACGCCAAGCCGGCACAGCGCTACATGCGATACACCTTGCCGAGCGCATTGGGGGCCGTCGTGCTGAAGGAATATGAGGCCGATGACGCGCGAAAACTCCACATTTGTGATCTCTTCGTCCATCGGGACGCCCGCGGCGAGATACCCGGGGTGTTGGCCGCCATACTGAGGATCGCTCGAGACGCAGAGGTCGGGCGGCTGACGGCCTGGCTCCCCCATCATCATCCCTACGCCGCTCAGTTCGATGCGGCCGGTCTCATCTTGGACGAGACTCACTCGCGGACCATCTTCGTCGATGCTCCGGAGAGCGATCGTCAGCGACTTTCCGAGATGCAGTACTGGCATGTGACCCACGGAGACTCGGATGTCTGGTAGAAGCGCTCGGCGGACGGCCAGATCTGCGCTCGTGCTGGTCGCGCATGCCGATGACGAGACGCTCGGTGCTGGGGGAGCGATCCAACACATGAAGGCCACGGGGTGGGATGTTCAGGTTGTGATCATGTCCGACGGAATTGTGCGAGCGAGGGGATTCGATCAGGACAATCGTTCGGCTGCGCTCAAGGCCTGCAGCGTGCTGGGCGTCGGCGAACCCTCATTCGTCGGGATCGCCGATCAACGTTTTGATGCGGTGCCGATGGCTGATCTCGCAAACGAAGTCCTACAGCTCGGTTTGGATCCAGATCTCATCATCTCGCATGTGGACACGGACCTGAACAGGGATCATCGGTTGACCCTCGAGGTGGCGCGGATCATCGGACGCCCGAAGCGCAAACCGATCGCGATCCTGGGCTGTGAGGTGCCCGCAACGTCGGCATGGAACAACGCAGTCTTCCCCGTGAACTACTACGTGCCGATCACGGAGGATCAGTTGTCACGGAAGATCGAGGCGTTCGCCCAGTACAGCAACGAGATCCAACCATATCCACATCCATGGTCACCCGAGGGTCTGCGACTCGTGGCTCAGAATCACGGACTGCACGCCGGATGCGGATTGGCCGAAGCATTCCAGGTCATGCGTGGGTATCCAGGTTGTCTGCCTGGCTAGTCGTGAGCGATGGTGCCGACCAGTTCGCGCATCGCCTCGACCAATTCGTGCCCGCCTATGACGTCGAGCAACGGGTCGGGACCGGCTGGGTGGAGTGAGGGCACCCCGAAGCAGAGTAGGAGTTCGTGAGGCCTGCCCCGCTCGGCGTCGTCCTCGCTCACCAGGGTCTCGTGGAGTTTCTCACCGGGTCGAAGACCGGTGAATTCGATCTTGGGTGCGTGGCCCGGGGTGATTTCGGCGGCTAGTCGTCGCGCCAGATCGACGATCGGGATTGGCTCGCCCATATCGAGGACGAGCACGTCGCCTCCGTTTCCGATTGCTCCCGCCTGCACGACCAATTGGGTTGCTTCCTCGAGGGTCATGAAGAACCGGGTCACGCCGGGATCGGTGATGGTGAGGGTCTCTCCCCGCTCCAACTGCTCCCGGAAGATCGGGATCACGGAGCCCTGGCTGCCGAGGACGTTGCCGAAGCGCACCGAGATGTAGGGGCGGCCCAGCGATGCGCCGTAGTGCGACGTGAGCATCTCCGCGAGGCGCTTGGTGAGGCCCAGCACGTTGACCGGGTCGGCGGCCTTGTCGGTGCTGACGTTGACGAATCGCTCCACGCCCGTCTCGGCGGCCGCATCCAACACGTTGCGGGTTCCGAACACGTTGGTGAGCAGTCCCTCACGGGGGAACCGCTCCAGGAAGGTGACGTGCTTGTGGGCGGCGGCGTGGAAGACCACATCGGGTCGATGGTGCTCCATCACCCGCCGCATCCCGTCACGATCGCGGATGTCGGCCAGTACCAGCGAAGGGTTCTCCAACAGCGCCCGGCCCTCCATGCGCAACTGGAGACCGTGGAGTCCGTTCTCGTTGTGGTCGAGCATCGTGAGCCGCTCCGGGCGGAAGCCGGCGACCGTCTCGCAGATCTGGCCCCCGATCGATCCCCCGGCTCCGGTGACGAGCACCCTTCTCCCTTCGAGGTACCCGGCGATCTGCTCGAGATCGAGGTGGACCTCGTCGCGGCTGAGGAAGTCGGCCAGAGTCACCGTGCGGATGTCGCGGGCCTCGACCGGCTGGGTGAGGAACTTGTCCATCGGAGGGAGAATCCGAACTTCCAGCCCAGCCTGCTGGCCGAGGTCGGCCACCTCCATGGCGTCGCCGTGCTGGGCGGACGGCATGGCGATCAGCAGGGCCCCCGCCTCGAACCGTTTGGCGACCTCGGAGATCTGCGCCCTGCCCCCTGCGATGGGCAACCCGCCCAGGCGGAGCCGGGATCGTCCGGGATCGTCGTCGAGGAAGGCCACCGGCAGATACTCGGAGGAGGTGTCGTCCCGCAGCAGGCGCATCGCCTGGTAACCGGCATCACCGGCCCCAAAGATCAGCAGGCGCCCGGCATTGGGGTGGGCGGAGATCCGGCGCTGTTCCACCATCACCCGCAGCACGTAGCGAAACGCCAGCGATCCGACCACCTGGTACGCGGCGCCAGCCAGGACGGCGCTCCGGGGTCTCAGGTGCTCGCCCGGCAACACCTCCAGGAGCCCCAGGAGGACCGTCATGGGAACCAAGGCTGTGATGGCCACCCAGCGGACCTCATCGAAGGATGCCAGGCGGTGCCTTCCCAGGTACAGGCCTGTGAATAGGCCGGCGATCACATGGAGCGTCACGGCGATCGTGACACCGAGGGCCAGGTCCGCCGGGTTGACCCTCGACCAGGTGAACTCCAGCCTGGCAAGCGTGGCCGCAGACATGGCCGCGGCCCACATGAGAGCGTCGGCCAACGCCAGCCAGCGATAGCGCCGACGCCAGACCGCATAGACGATCCGCATCCAACGACTGGGGCGCGTGGGTGTGTCTGTCGGTTTGCTTGTCATGGCAGATACCGTTCCGGGTCCGGACGGTGGACCAGGGTACCGGACGGTGGCGCCGTCTCTGGGCCGTCTATCCGCAGGTCGCCTCGATGGGCTGCAGATTGAGCACTTCGATCGCCTCGGTGGGTGACATGCTGAGGGCGGTGGCGACCGTCTCTCTGATCAATTCCATGTTCGGGACCGGGTATCCATCGCCGAACCACTCGGCCACGTAGGAGGTCGATGTCCCCGCAAACTCCGGGGCGTCGAAAATGAATCGAATCGACACGATCGTCTCCAGGTCGGCCTTGCCCAGCAGTTCGATGAAGTCGGGGAAGTTGCCGACCGGGATGTCGGTGACGACGCTCTCCTTGATGGCAGGCACCAGGTTGGGGAGCTCCGAGATCAGGTCTACGGGGTCGGCCTGCTCTGCGACCGCCTCCAATACGCAGCGTTGGCGGCCCATGCGGTTGTAGTCGTCCGTATGACGGCGGATCCTGGCGTATGCGAGCGCCAGATGTCCGTCCATGTGGCTCACCCCAACCGGGATGTCGATGATCTCCACGGTGCCGTCCTCGTGGGGGTATTCGTCGTCGTAGACCCGTTCGGTGACGGTGATGGTGACCCCGCCGAGGGCGTCGATGATCTCTACGAAACCGTTCAGGTCTACCAGGGCGAAGTAGTGGATGTCGATGCCCAGCATGTTGCCGATTGTCTCTTTCATGGCGACACCGCCGGGGTTGGAACTGCCCGGGAACAACTCGGGATGATCGAAGGCCCACCCGTAGAGCAGGTTGAGGAGTTGTGGGTTGCAGTTGCAGTCGTAGGCGTTGTAGGCCGGGAGCGTGTCGGGGAACGGCACGTTCATGTTGTTGCGGGGCACGCTGAACATCGCCGTGTATCCGGTGACCGGGTCCACCGAGACGACGATCATCGTGTCGGTGCGGATTCCCTCCCGGTCGATGCCGGAGTCGCCCCCCATCAGCAGCACGTTGATGCGGTCGAGGCCGGCAAAGGGGTCCGGTCCCGCCTCGGTGGTGACCGTTGTGCCCACCGGCACGGACGATGGGAGGGGGAGGGTGTCGGTGCCATCACCGGGCACCGTCGGGTCCGTGGCACCCGCTGCAATCGTCTCCTGACCGGTATCGGTGGCGAAATCGTGGGTGAACAGGTCGTAGAGCGCCAGGTTGCGGCGGCCCACCCACCCGTGCGGGATCAAGGTCAGAAACAGCAGGAACAGCATTCCCGTTGCCACTGCTGCGGTCATTCGGGACTCCATGCCCACACCGCCCGCCCTGATGGCCACGTAGTACGAGTCGACCACTGCGAATGCCCGGAAGACCAGGAGCAGCGCATTGGCGATCAGCAGCACGGCCAGCAGCGTCGGATGATCGAAGAACGGGCGGCTGATGGTGATGGCGAGCCCGAGTCCCTTCCAGAAGAAGATGAGGACGAAGATCAGAAACAACGGGGCGACGATCAGGGCGGTGATCATGACGAATCGCATGCCCCGCTCGCGGTCCCCTGCGTAGATGTGGCCCGCCCCGGGGATGATCGCCGACAGCAGCGCGGCGACCAGCGGCCTGGGGGCCTGCCGTTGCGGTTGGTTTCCGGAACGCCGTTCGGGGCGCGCACCATCACGAGCACTCACCCTCTCAGGTTACGGCAGATCGCCGATTGTGAGGTGCGTCGTCTCTCGCCCCGGTTAACCTTCCCGGCATGTTGAGATTGATCCATATGGTGCCGGACGTTGACTCGGCAGTTGAGACGGTCAAGGCCAACCCGACGTTGATGGCCATCCTGATAGGCGTCGGGGTCCTGACCGCCGTGATCTTCGTCTGGGGCCTGTTCAAGCACGCAGTGAAGGCGGCTGTGATCGGTGGTCTGCTCAGCGCCGGCGCCTGGTACTGGTACTTCAACATCCGCTGACCGGCAGGGTTCAGCAGATTCCTAGAGTCCCGCCGCGGTGAGCGCCCATCCGACGGCCAACCCGTAGAGGCCTGCAACGATGTCGTCGGCGGTGATTCCGACGGCCCCGTGCAGTCGTTCGGCCTGCGGCACGCCGGGCAGCACCTTCCAGATGTCGGCGGCTCTCGCCACCAGTGCGGCCACCACCCACGGCCATCCGGCAAGGCCGATCAACGCCACCAGCGATCCCGCCGTCTCGTCCATGCAGATCCAACCGGGATCGGCGCCGTCCGGGGCGAAGGGGCGAGCCGCCCATAACGATGCTGCGGTGGCTGCAACTGCGGCGATCGGCACTCCCCACCAGGGGGCGCCGGTGATCAGCAGCAGGGCTCCGATCCCCACCCCGAGGGCGGCGCCGAAGGTGCCGGCCCCGTTGTCGGAACCCCACAGCCGCCGGGGAATCAGCCCGAGGCCGAATGACGATGCGATCAGGCGATGCACCCTGTTGAGGGTAATGCCCCGCGCCGGGACCCGATCTGCCCCGGCTACGCTCCGGGGTCATGCAACCTGATGATCTTGCACGGTTTTCGACTGTCACCGACCCCTGTTTGCACCCCGACGGCACCCGTGTGGCGTTCGTCGTCACCCGGATGAACCTGGAAGAGGACCGCTACGAGCGGTCGATCTGGATGTGGGATGGCACCACGACCCGCCCATTCACTCACGGTCCCGGCGATTCCAGGCCCCGCTGGTCGCCCGACGGGGCCAGCCTGTGTTTTCTGCGTGCCTCCGGCGAGGAGAAGGAACCCCCGCAGGTGGCGGTGATGCCGGCTGCCGGTGGTGAGGCTTCGGTGGTCACCGACTTCGCTCTCGGAGCCAGGGAGGCCGAGTGGTCTCCGGACGGCAGCCGCCTGGCGGTGATCGGTGCCACCTGGGCCGACGAGTGGGCCGATCTCGACGATGAGGCCAGGGGCAAGCAACCCCGCCGCATCGATGCTTTCGGCTACCGGTTCGACGACATCGGCTGGCTGCACGACCTCCACACCCATCTGTATCTGGTCGACCCCGGTGGAGGAGA
>CBDUUY010000131.1:0-6456 GCA_965370535.1 uncultured bacterium | reverse complement strand
ATCACCATGGCAACCGACCCATAGGTGCACCCGTTCGGGGAGATCGGGGGTCCCTAACCAGGGATGTGTCCACGGCCGATCTGCAGTACCGAGTACCTTCACACCGTGACAGAACCCGTCATGGCTTTCGATGACTTCGCGCTGATCCCAATGACCGGGGACGATTTGCCGATGATCGTCGAATGGCGCAGCCGGCCCGAGGTCCATGAATGGTACGCGGGTCGTCCGGTGACGGAGGACGAGATCCGCAAGAGGCACCTGGAGAGCACCGACCCGGTCACTCGATGCATCGTGCACTTCAAAGGGGAACCGATCGGTCTCCTGCAGTTCTACGAGTACATGGAGAAGTGGAAGCCGGCGATCGGCCTGTCACCCGACCAGGAGGCCTGGGGGCTGGATCTGTACCTGGGAGAAGTCCATCTGCACAGCAGAGGCATCGGGACCCGCCTGGTGCGCGGGGTCGCGGAGCGTCTCATCTCCGACCACGGTGCCACCCGGGTACTGATCGACCCGCACATCGGCAACACTGCAGCGGTGCGCGCCTATGAGAAGGCCGGGTTCCGCAAGATCCGTCTGATGCCTTCCTACGAACGGGTCCGCGGTGAATGGATGGACGCCTGGCTGATGGAATTCGCCGGGGCCGATGAGTAGTCGCCTTGCCTAACTCCCCGGGCAGGGGCACCCTGTGAAAGACATGCCCGCCGACACCGAGACCGCCACACCGGCCACAACAAGCAACGGACGCCTGGCCACTTTCAAACATTGGGCGCGCCGGGTAACCCTGGCTTCGATCTTCGGGAATGCCCTCTTCGGAATCTGGGCGGTTGCCGGACCTCTCCACGACTTCGAAGCCGCCGCCCTCGCCACATCGATGCTGCTGACGGCCGCCGGGGTCACCTCCGTCGCCTGTGCCGCCGCCATCCCGGAGCGACGGATTGGGTGGCTGATACCCCTGGTAGGGATCATCGCCTCGGTGGTCGGCTACGCCCTGCTGATAGGAGCCGTCTGGAACGACTTCGAGATCAAGCCGCTGTGGCGATCGGGCGGCAGCCTGGTGTCGATCGCGGTGGCCGTCGGGTACGCATCGTTGCTGTCGGACGTACATCTCACCGGCCGCTACCGGCGCCTCCTCTGGACCGCCTACTCATTGCTCGCAGCCGGGTGTGCCTTCGTCGTCGCGGTCGTCTGGGGTCTCAGTCCCGGTCAGGCGTGGCGATTCTTCGGAATCCTGGGGGTCCTGCTGGGCGCCATCACGATCGCCGCTCCGGTGGTCGAACGCCTCCGCCCGGAGGCCGGAGCCACGCCCGACATCCGTCACTGCCCCTACTGCGGAGCCGGGGCTTCACCCAGGGGGGACAGGGCACGCTGCGGGACATGCCACCGTCGCTTCAGGGTCACCGAGGTCTAGGAGACTGCTGAGCAATACATGTCGCTCAGCAGACTCCTCGTGCCCCCCGCAGGGCATTAACCGAGTCTCTCCCGTAGCCAGGCGATGTCTTTGGCCTGGCCATCGTCGTCGTCGGGCGTTTCCACCACCACAGGGGCGTCCGCTTCTCGGACCACATGCAGGATCAGGTCCTCGGGGATGGTGCCTTTCCCGAGGTTGGCATGGCGGTCGCGCCGAGAATCAAAGGGGTCGCGGGAGTCGTTGCAGTGGATCAGATCGATCTTCCCGGTGGCCGCCGTGACACGTTCCACCACCGTCCCCAGATCCTCCCCCGCCGCCCAGGCATGGCAGGTGTCTATGCAGACCCCGACATTTAGGTCACCGATCACCTCCCACAAGGGGCCGTAGTTGTCGATCTCCCGCACTGCTGCGTGACTGCCACCTGCGGTGTTCTCGATCAGCACCGGCACCACCAGGTCCGCAGACTCGAGCGCCTTTCGCCAGCGCTCCCAGGCCACCGACAGGTCCTCGTCATCGCCGATGTGGCCGCCGTGCACGACCAGGCCTTTCGCCCCAATGGCGGCTGCCGCCTGCACGGTCTCGGCGATCATCTTGCGACTGGGGAAACGCACCCGGTTGTTGGGTGACCCGACGTTGATCAGGTAGGGGGCATGCACGTAGATGGGCAGCCCGGATGCCAGCAGTTCGTCGGCGTCTGCCCTGGGAACCGGCTTCTTCCACGACTGCGGGTTGGAGATGAACATCTGGACGACATCAGCACCCCTCGCGGCCGCCGCCTCCAACGGATGGTCGTTGCGGATGTGGGATCCGATGAGCATGGTCACCCCTCGTCTGCGGGACCGCGATACCGCGAGATGTGCCCCTCGATCATGGGGGCCACCTCGTGCGCCTGCCGATCCCATTCGATCGCATATAGGTGCAGCCAGGGCGGCTCGGCCACCGCACCCCAGGGATTCGGTGGCACCAGAGAGTCGTCGATGAAGCGCAGTGAGAGAACGGGTGAAGGACCGGCCTCGTCCTCGAGTACCCCCGAACGCACCTCGGCGATATCGCTCCACGCGTAGCGGACCACCATCGACACCCGCGGCCCCACCCGCAAGGTGAGGAAGTCGGCGTCGGCGGTCATCACCCGACGGGGGAACATCAGATCCTTCAGGCCCCATGTCGCCGCCGCTGCACCTGCGATGAGCAGGCCGACACCCCATACGATCTCCCGGCGTCGCTGGGCTTCGCCGTCCATGGTCAACTGCATGATGATCGTATCGACGGTGGACCCGTCCTCCAATGTCCTCACCGCAGAGACCTCGGCGGTCTCGGGTGCGGGAAACCACCGGTGGGCAACCATCATGTCCACGGCCAGGATCACCATGGGGATGGCGAACAAGGCATACGCCACCGGCCGCCATGCAGCCCTGGTCACCGAGACCTTCATTGCCTCCTCCGTCGATACGGCGCGGCGGTCTCTCGATGGCGAATCGGGTCGACGAGTTGCATGCGGGGTTCCGGCACGGTTCACACATTAGGACCGGTGGGGCGGCAGTGGCCCGTCGCTACGATCCCCGGTCGTGGAGATCGTTTTCATTCGGCACGCCCAACCCGCCTGGGTGGCCGACGACCTCGGTGTCGGCAACCCGGGGCTCACCGACCTGGGCCACCTCCAGGCGGCCGAGACGGCGGCACGCCTCGCAGACGATGGGGATTGGGACGAACTCCTGGTGTCCCCCCTCGCCCGCGCCGGGGAGACCGCCGCCCCTATTGCCGAAGCAATCGGCCTCACCCCCTCTTACGTGGATGACCTCATCGAGATGATCACGCCCGATTGGGAAGGCACACCCATCGACCAGGTGTACGCCATTTTCCAGGAGCAACGCCACCGGCCCTTCGAGGAATGGTGGGAAGGGTTGCCCGGCGGTGAATCGTTCAGCGCCTTCCACGACAGGGTGTCCGGAGCGATGCTGACGATCCTCAACGACCGGGGGGTGGTGGGCAGGCCGGAGCCACACTTGTGGGATATGCCGGAGGATCCGGGCCGCATCCTGATCGTGGCCCACGGGGGCACCGGTGCGGTGGCCCTCGGCTACCTGCTCGGCCTCGACCCGATGCCGTGGGAATGGGAGCGCTTCAAGTCGCCACACGCCTCCATCAGCCGTATCGAAGCCACCCCCCTTGCCGGCGCCCACATCCTGACGCTCACCTCGTTCGCCGAAGTCAACCAGTTGAGCGAAGTGACCTACTGACCCGGTCGGTTCCCGGCCCAGACCCCGCCCAAAGATCAGTGGATGGCCGCCGGCACAGAGAGCGGACCCGACCGAAGGGGATGTGGCGACACATGTACGTCACCGGGGGCGAAGCCCTTATCCCCACCATCGTGGTCTTCGCCGGGCGACAGGTCGATCTCAGAGGAGAATGAAGTCGCCGCCGACATCCCGAGCCGACCCCGTCGAGATCCACCGCACCCCGTTACATCTCGGGCGGCGGGTTCGAGAACCGGCACAGACCGTGGCCACCCTTCCCCCTCGAGTCGGCTCGGTATCCCGACCGGCCTGCGACCGGGACTCCACCAGACTCCAGGAACTTCGGCCGCAGGACGGCGATTCGCAACGCCCACTTCCCGGCAAGGGGGTGCCAAGAGGGCTACTGCCCGAAGCGCCGCTCCCTGAGCGTGAAGTCGCGCAATGCCCGCAGGAAATCCACACGCCGGAAGGCAGGCCAGTACACATCTGCAAAGGCATATTCGGCGTAGGCCGCCTGCCACAGGAGGAACCCGGACAAACGGGACTCGCCACTGGTGCGAATGACCAGGTCTGGATCGGGCAGATCGGCCGTGTAGAGATGGGAGGCCAACGCCCCGGCATCCACATGGGAGGCCATGTCGCCTGCCGCGACCCCCTCTGCGGCCAGGCCGTCGATCAAATCCTTGCAGGCGTCCACGATCTCCTGCCGCCCGCCGTAGGCCACCGCGATAGTCAGCCGCCGACTCCCCCCGTTGCTGCGTTCCACCATGTTCTCCACCGACCGGCGCAGATCGTCGGGCAGCAGATCCAGGCTCCCTATCGCCTTGATGCAGACACCCTCGGCGCCGGGGGCATCCGGGAGGCGGTCGAAGAGATCGGACAGCACATTGAAGTAGGGCTTCAACTCCGACTCGGGCCGGGACAGGTTCTCTTTGGAGAGCAGCCAGCAGGTGACTGCCGGCACCTCCAGATCACCGCACCATTCGATGAACTCGACGAACTTGTCCATCCCGGCCTCGTAGCCGGCGGTGTAGTCCCGCAATCCGGTCGCCCGGGCATAGCGCCGATGGCCGTCATGGATGACCCCTATGTGATTCGGGAGACGGGAACGGTCGAGACCCCGTAGCAACCGGTCTTCATAGAACCGGTAGAGGGGGCGGGTGAGGAGGTCTTCGAGTTTCATAGGTGATCTGCCGGCCGATGATACGCCACCGTTCGCCCGATCATCCCGTGTAGCCGAGACACCGGTCTGCCCCGTTGAAGAACCCTTCCTGGAATGCATCAAACCTTTCGAAGGCGGTCCCTGCCGCGGGTTCGCCCTCTCCCGGTTCATCGCCGAACAGCAGGAACCCGGCGACCGCCTCATCCAGGTCGCCTGCCGACAGGACGATCGCCGTCTCCGAGTCGTCGTCGAGCACTATCGGGATGCCGTCCACCATTGCGGATGTCCACGACCCTGTGAGGCAATCGGCCTGCAGGCTGGCGGCGAGGCCCTCGGTCGGAAGGCCGGCCCTCACCTGTGCACCTGTGGCCCACTCGTGGGCCAGCACCATCCCGATGGCGAAGTCGCCGATCTCCTGCCAGAGGGATGGGAACAGGTTTTCGTTGTCCCATGCGACGTAATCGCCTTCGGGGCAGTAGAAGGCGTTGTAGAGGTACTCCTCCGGGTCTATCTCACCGGGACCGCACGGTGGGAGCACACCGGTGGATGGCAGGTACGGCCCGTAGTCGGTCATCGGGGTGTACTCCGTGCCGAACAGCACGGGAAACGCCGCAAACCAGAACGACTCCAGAGTGGCGGCCAACAGCGGGGCCGTATCGGCAAAGGGGAGGTCGCCGCCGGTGGCAGAATCCTCCGGAGTCAGCGGGATGGCGACGACCGAGAACTCCCCATCCTCATAGGTACGGCACCTCTCGGCACCGTTGAAGAAACCGTCCTGAAAGGCGTTCACCCTGTCGAACGCGCTGCCGTGGGCGTCGGGGTCGCCCGGAGAGGTGCCGGGGGGGTCCCGGAACAACAGGTACCCGGCCATCGCCTCGTCGAGGTCGCCGGGGTGCAGTTCGAGCAGGTTGCTGCCACCGCCATCGACGTGGCCCGCCCATGCCCCCGCAAAGCAGTCCGCCTGCAGTTCGGTCATGATCCCGGGACCATCCACAAGGGCCCTGGCCTGGATCACGTGCCCCCACTCGTGAGCCAGCACCAGAGCAACCGCAAAGTCACCGAACTCCGTGTAGAGGCCCGGCATCAGAACCTCGGCATCCCATGCCACGTAATCCCCCGGGAAGCAGTAGAAGGCGTTCTCCTTGTAATCACTGTCGGGAAGTTCGTCGGGACCGCAATCGGGCAGTTCTCCGCTGGAAGGAAAGTAGGGGATCGCCGCAGCGACGTCCTCATAGGCAATGCCGTAGACCTCGGGCAAGGTGACCACCCAATACTCCTCGATGACATCAATGGTGAGGTTCGTGTAACCCTCCAGGTCGCCCGGGACCGGACCGGGGGTCTCCGGCGAATCGGCCACAGGGCCTTCGATCATCCCGATCTCATCCAGGCACACGGTGGCCACCTCCAGCACCACACCACCCGATAGGTCGCCTCCCTCCAGATCCAGGAACTCGTCCACGGTGAGGCGCTGCTCGAACTCCCTGACCGTGCAGCGGCAGTACTCGTCATCAGCGGGATCCCCGGCACACCCCTCCATGTAGGCCGTCACGACGTCCTGCGGATACCCGCCGCCGACGGGCCCGGTCGTTGGAATGGACTCCTCTTCGGTGGTCGCAAGGGTTGTTGTCGTTGGTGTGGAAGTGAGAGGCGCC
>CBDUUY010000130.1:0-6537 GCA_965370535.1 uncultured bacterium | reverse complement strand
GGTGTGATCCTCGATAGAGGCTGCGAGTTCGGTGTCGTCGGTTTGCCAACGGACCAGTATTCGATCTGAGACATCGAGGCCGCCGTCGCGACGCAGGCCCTGGATGACCTTGACGACCTCGCGGGCCATACCCTCGCGCCGGAGTTCGGGAGTCAGCGTGGTATCGAGTGCCACCGATAGGCGCTCACCGGATGCCACCACGACACCCTCCCTGGGTTCACGGGCCACCACCAGATCGTCGAGTCCGATCGTCTCGCCGAGAATTTCGACGGTGCCGCCATCGATGACCGCAGCGACCTCCCGGCCGTCCAGGCGGGCGATCGCGGCGGATGCGTCTTTCATACGAGGCCCAAAACGGGGGCCCAGTACGCGGAAGTTCGGCTTGGCGCTCAGATGGGCGTGAGCCCGCTCGTCATCAGAAGTGGACACCGCTTTGACGTTCAACTCGTCGGCGATCAGGTCGGCGTGGTCTGCGACTGCCTGCCGGACGGCTTGATCGTGGCTCACCACCACCACACCCGGCAGTGGCTGACGCACCTTGAGCTTGCCGGAGGTGCGGAGGCCGCGTCCCAGAGACACAACCGACCGCACCACCGTCATCTGCTCTTCGAGCGTGGTGTCGATCAACGACGCATCGGACTCGGGATAGTCGCAATGGTGCACGCTGGCCGGTTCGTCGGCTGATTCATCGCTCTGGGCGACCACCAGGCCCTGGTACATCATCTCAGTGACGAACGGCAGCACCGGCGCCATCAGCTTGCTGAAGGTGACGAGCACCTCGTAGAGGGTGGCAAAGGCGGCCAGCGTGTCCTGTTGGTCTTCGCCTCGCTGGCGCCAGAAACGCCGCCGCGAGCGGCGGATGTACCAGTTGGTCAGGTCGTCCACGAAGCCGATCAGAGGCGGGATCACGTTGTAGAGGTAATAGCCCTCCATCTCATCGTTGACACGTTTGATCAGGCTCTGCACCATCGACAGTATCCACCTGTCGATCTCGGGCCGGTCGGCTGGGGCAGGGGCCTGCTCCAGGTCGGAGGCCGAGAAGCCATCTGCGGCCGCATAGGTGGTGAAGAACGAATACGCGTTCCAGAAGGGCAGCATCACGGTGCGCACCACATCGCGGACGCCCGCCTCAGAGAAGCGGAGAGGTTCGGCCCGAACCACCGGGGAGTTGATCAGGTAGGCCCGCACTGCATCGGCGCCGTTGGCATCGATCAGGACGAACGGGTCCGGATAGTTCTTGAGGCTCTTGGACATCTTGCGGCCGTCCTCGGCGAGGATCATCCCGTTGACGACGCAGTTGCGGAAGGGGACCTTGTCGAAGAGAGCGACGGAATGGACCACCAGGGTGTAGAACCATCCCCGGGTCTGGTCGAGGCCCTCGGCGATGTAGTCGGCGGGGAAGTTCCGCTCGAATGCCTCCGGGTCCCTGAACGGGTAGTGGTGCTGGCCGTAGGGCATCGCCCCCGACTCGAACCACACATCGAGCACCTCCGGCACCCGGTGCATCGTCTTGCCGCAGGCCTCACACGGCATCGTCACCTCGTCGACCACATGTTTGTGGAGGTCTTCGAGCCGGATTCCCGATCTCTCCTCCAACTCGTCGATCGACCCGATGCAGGTCTGGTCTCCGCAGCCTCCGCACTCCCACACCGGGATGCACGAACCCCAGTAGCGGTTCCGGCTGATCGCCCAATCTCTGGCCTGCGAGAGCCAGTTGCCGAACCGCCGGGTCCCGATGTGCTCGGGAACCCAGTGGATTGACTCGTTGAGTTCGGCCATCCGGTCCCGGAATTGCTCCACGGCGACGAACCACGTTGGGATTGCCTTATAGATCAGCGGAGTGTCCGTCCGCCAACAGAAGGGGTAGGAATGGGTGATCCGGCCGCTCTCCACCAGGGCGCCCTGCTCCTGCATCAGTTGGATCAGGGCGGCGTCCGCCTCCTTGACGTTGACTCCGGCCACTTCGGGCACCTCGTCGGTGAACCTCCCCTCGGCATCGACCGGATCCACCAGCACATCGAGTCCTGCGGCGTGGAACGCGAGGAAGTCCGTCTCGCCGTAGGCGGGCGCCATGTGCACCAGGCCGGTCCCATCCTCGGTGGTGGTCTCGTCGCTGTCGATGACCACAAACGCCCCGTCTGCCGCCTTGTGTGCGAAGTGGCCGAGGGCGGGGGCGTATCGGATGCCCAGCAACTCGCTCCCCAGCGTCTCCGCAGACGGTTCGATGTCCTCGTCCGGCCAGTAGGAGGCCACCCGTTCGGCAGCGATCCAGTAGCGGCCCTCCAGGCCGCCCAGTGGCCGATCCACCCGGTGGTAGAGGATGTCGCTGCCGACGGCCACACCGAGGTTGGAGGGGATCGTCCACGGGGTCGTGGTCCACACCAGCAGGTAGTCCCCGGGTTCGACGGGCCCAGCGCCCTCTGTGACCCGCAGACGCACGGTGATCGAGGGGTCCTCGACATCCCTGTACGCCCCCAGGTTGACTTCGAAATTCGACAGGGGTGTGGTCGCTCCAAACGAGTACGGCAGCACCTTGAAGTCACGGTAGATGAGGCCCTTGTCCCACAGCCTGCGGAACACCCACCAGACCGACTCCATGAAGTCGAGGTCCATGGTGGAGTAGTCGTTCTCGAAATCGACCCAACGCCCGATTCGGCGGGTGATCTCCTGCCACACTTCGGTGTTGGCCATCACGCGCGTCCGGCATGCCTCGTTGAACCGATCGATTCCGTAGGCCTCGATGTCGGCAGGCCCGGACAGGCCCAGTTCCTTCTGGACCTCCATCTCTATCGGCAGGCCGTGTGTGTCCCAGCCGAACCGGCGCTCGACGCGGTGGCCGCGCATGGTCCAGTAGCGAGGCACGATGTCCTTGAGCACGCCGGCCAGCAGGTTGCCGTAGTGGGGGCTGCCGGTCGGGAAGGGAGGTCCGTCGTAGAAGGAGAACTCGGTTTCGGGGTCTCGCATCTCGACCGAGGTCTTGAAGGCATCGATGCGATCCCACAACGCCAGGATCTCCTGCTCGAGCGCGGGGAAGTCGACGGTGGGGGAGACTCGCTCGAAGAGCTTGCGGTTTGACGCCATGATGTCCTCGGTGGGTTGTGTCTGCCGCCGGGACGGGGTGGCCCGCGGTACCACCCGGCTTGCCGCCATGGAGGCGGCCTCTTCATTCCCCATGTCGGAGGGGTGCCGACGGGTTCTACCCGGCTCGTGGGCCGCTCTTCCCGTAGCTCAGGGGTGATGTCCATCCCGGGATCGGGTACCGGTCTCACACCAGCACCGGCTCGCTGGGCCCCGAGGCCCCGGGCGGAGCGTCCCCATCAGCGCCTTGATGCAGGATCGTACACAGGCGGGTGCAGCCGCTCAAAGCATGGGTCCGGCCGGGGGAGCCCGGTGGGCCGGCTATTGGGCTGATCGCGCCGAAGGGAGGGCCTGACTCAGGGCCGAGGTTCCGGCGCCCGCTCTATGGGAGTGGCGGGTCCCGATGCTGCGAGCGGCGGTGACCCGATCGTCGAGATGAGTGACGTGTACTGCTCAGCAGCCCCCTATGCTCCCGCCGATGGCCGTCGAGAAGCGACCGGTCCGTCCCGCCGAAGGTGGCGTGGAGATCGACCTCTGGGTCGTCCCAGGGTCGAGTCGACCCGAGTTGGCCGGCCTCCATGGAGGAGCCGTGCGGGTGCGGGTCGGAGCCCCACCCGAGGGCGGCAGGGCCAACGCCGAAGCCTGCCGCCTGATCGCCTCCGCTACGGGAGGCCGGCGGGCCCGGGTGATTCGAGGAGAGACCTCTCGTCACAAGGTCGTCATGGTGACGGGACCCGATGTGGCGGCGGCAGAGGAGGGCCTGCGTGACGCAGGTGTCCCGGTGTGAGATACGTGCGTCAATCCATCGGAATGGCCCCGGATTCTGCTAGATTCGCCCGTCTCAGGGAGGTACGTGGTGGCCAGGAACCTTGCCAAGTCCACCGTCGACCGGTTCCGGAAACGGCTGGTCGAGGAGAGGGATCGTCTCGGTGGCATCATCCGTGAGATCGATGAGGAGCGCGAGGAGATTCGCCTCTCGGAGACCTCATCGGATCGGAGCCCCGATCCCAACACGGCCGAGGGCGGTTCGCTGGCCTTCGAGTTGGAGAAGGAGTTCTCGCTTGCCTTCAACGCCCAGGATCTCCTCGCCAAGGTCGTCACCGCCCTCGAGAAGACGGAAGACGGGACCTACGGCATCTGCACCGACTGCGGGAAGTCGATTCCCGTCGCCAGACTCGACGCTCTTCCCTCCGCAACCCTGTGTTTAGATTGCGCATCTCCGCGTTGACCCCCCGCCGGCTCGCCCTCGTAGCGGCAGGGCTGATCGTCGCATTCGATCAGGCGGCCAAGTGGATCGCGGTTCGGGCGCTGTCGGACGGGCCGGTCTCGCTGATCGACGGGTTCCTGCAGCTCCGGTTGGTGAAGAACCCGGGCGCGTCGTTCTCGCTGTTCCAGGATGGGGGAGCGGTGATCGCCCTGGTGGCCATTGCCGCAGTCGTCCTGATATTCCTGGTGGTTCAACAAGTCCCGTCCCGGTTGGAGAGCCTCGCCCTCGGCCTGGTCCTGGGCGGTGCGGTGGGCAACCTCTTGGACCGTGTCTTCAGGGGTGACGGGTTCCTGAACGGCAAGGTCATCGATTTTGTCGATTTCGATTTCTTCCCGACATTCAATGTGGCCGACAGCGCCATCACCATCGGGGCGATCCTGGCGGTGTCGCTGGCGTTCACCCGGCGATGAAGGCCACGGTCCCGGCCGATCTGGGAGGCGAGCGGGCCGATCTTGTCGTTGCCAGAGTCGCAGAGGTGAGCAGGGCGATCGCCCGCCGGATGCTCGAGGAGGGCGCTGCCACCGTTGATGGTGCGACTGTGCTCCCGAGCCGCAGAGTGGCTGCGGGCTCTCTGCTCGAGATGCGGGTACCCGAGCCGGAGCCGCCGCTGGAGGCGGAGGAGGTGCCATTCGAGGTGCGCTTCGAAGACGCATTCCTGGCTGTGGTGGACAAACCTGCAGGGGTGGTGGTCCACCCGGGGGCCGGGCGCCGCAAAGGCACGCTGGCTGCCGGGTTGCTGCACCGCTGGCCCGGGATCGAAGGGGTCGGTGACGAGGACCGGTGGGGGATCGTGCACCGGCTGGACAGGGATACCTCCGGTTTGCTGGTGGTGGCGTTGGACCAGCGGGCCTATGTGCGTCTGCGTTCGGCACTGGGCCGGCGGGTGGTCGGCCGCCACTACCTGGCGCTGGTACATGGACAGGAGGTCCCGCCGAGCGGGACGATCGAGGCCCCGTTGGCGCGGGATCCGCGTCACCCCACCCGGTTCCGGGTGGACCGCCTGGGCCGGCCCGCCCGCACTCACTACCGCACGTTTGCCGTCTGGCGGCGTGCCGGTCTCAGCTTGCTGGAGATGACATTGGAGACGGGCCGCACTCATCAGATCAGGGTCCACGCCGCCTCGATCGGCCATCCGGTGGCCGGGGACCCGGTCTACGGCAGGGGCGGCGACGGCATGCCCAGGCTGTTCCTGCATGCAGCCCGGCTCGAGTTCGAGCACCCGATCAACGGGGACCAGGTAGAGGTGCATTCGCCGCTGCCCGCCGATCTGGCCGGGGTGC
The DNA here is from genome assembly GCA_965370535.1 of uncultured bacterium. GTDB lineage: Bacteria > Actinomycetota > Acidimicrobiia > Spongiisociales > UBA11373 > JAHJML01. The sequence continues at coordinate 912 of CBDUUY010000130.1, read as the reverse complement.
TCGATGGTCTGGGCGATCCGGACGAAGGTTCGGTGCCGGAGGCGTAGGGAGCACAGCGAGGAGCGGGCTGCTGATCGCCGCGGAGTCTCCGAATACCTCCCTACAGGCGTCGTCAGCCGAAGAAGGTACGGGCCACGTCGAACAGCTCGTCGTCTACACCGCGGATGTCGGCGCAGGCCTCCTCGAGGGGGACGGGGACGATATCGGCCCCTCTCATGGCGACCATCACTCCGGTTGCCCCTTCAACTGCCAGGTCGGCGGCCTTGGCTCCCATGCGGGTCGCCAGGACACGGTCGAATGCCGTGGGGGTGCCTCCTCGCTGCAAGTGGCCGAGCACCGTCACCCTGGTCTCGAACCCGGTCAGTTCCTCCAGCACGGGTGCGATCCGATATGCGACGCCGCCCAGCCGATCGAAACCGAAGGCGTCCTTGGCCAACTCGACCTTCTCCGGAGGTTCGACACCTTCGCCCACGACGACGATCGAATAATTCTTGCCCCGGCGGTGACGGTTCCGAATAATGGTCGCGACTTCGGAGAGGTCGTATGGGATCTCGGGGATGAGAATCGCCTCCGCTCCGGCCGCCATGCCGGCGTAGGTGGCGATCCACCCTTTGGTACGGCCCATCACCTCCACCAGGATCACCCGGTTGTGGGCCTCGGCCGTGGTGGTCAGCCTGTCGATGGCATCGCTGGCGATCTGCACCGCGGTATCGAAGCCGAAGGTGAAATCGGTGGCGGCGATGTCGTTGTCGATGGTCTTGGGAACCCCGATGACCCTGGCGCCGTCCTCGACCAGTCTGAGGGCGGTTCGCAGTGTGCCGTCGCCACCGATGACGATGAGGGAGTCGATGCCGTTGGCCTCCAGCGTGGCAGAGACGCTGGTGTATCCATCACCGTGCACATAGGGATCCA
>CBDUUY010000129.1:0-6569 GCA_965370535.1 uncultured bacterium | reverse complement strand
CGAAGATCAAATACGCCGCACCTCTTGAGGGGGAGGAACAATCTGGGTGCACCCGTCGGCAAAGTCCCGTCTAATCGCCCGTCTCCAGTCATCCGTCGCAAATCTCACCACCGGGTCTCCTGCCGGGCGAACGACGTCCTGTTGACGTCCACCCGACTGCCGGGCCGGATCACCATCTGACCGGCACACGACCAGCGACCCAAGAGCTGTCACGGCTGTGCCCGATTCCGCCTCAACCGCCCATCGGCCCGAAGCCGGCCAGGATGCTGCGGCAGGCTTCGTCGGCGGTCTGGAATGTCGGGTCGTTGGGATCGACGATCCCCAGGTCGATGACCCCGCCGGCACCCGAGAAGTCCGGGTCCGGCATGTCGAAGCCGTGATCGCGCATACAACCGGCGTACTCCACCAGCAAGTCCTCGAACTCGGAGACCTCCGGCAGGTCGCTGCCGGTGAATGCCATCTCGGGCAGCAGTGGTTCACAGATGGCGAACTTGTCATCCATCTCCCGGCTGAACGCCTCCATCTCTGCCTCATCGGATGCAGCGAATGACACCTCGATCGGCGGCATCTGCAGGTTGCCGTCTGCATCCACGGTGGGATTCCCTACCTCGATGCCCTGCTCGCGCAAGCACTCTGTGAAGGCGATCAGGCCTTCCTCCATCGCCAGATCCGTCCCGGCGGGTTCGGTAGAGGAGGTCGCCGCCTCGCCGGGGTCCTCCAGAGAAGCGATCTCATTGGTGGCCGGTTCGCCGCCACAAGCGGATATCAGCAGCGCCATCACCAGGAGTGCGGCGGCGGGACGGTGGGACATGGGTTGGTTCTCTCCTATTGGGGTGCGAGCACCGTACGGGTGCCGGTTGTCGATCCCGTCAAGCCGTCGTGTGATCCATATGAAGGGTCTTCCAAGGAAACGGGCCGGTCGCCCGGCCCGTTTCACAGATCGGTGGCCAGCGTGGTCACTCTTTGATGAACGCCCCTACGGCGGCGATGATCCCGCCCGCCAACACCATCCACAGGCCGATGCCGATGCTCATGTCGACCCCGAGTTGGCTGGAGGTGTCGTTGATGTCCAACACGTTGATGACACCAACCGCAGCGATGATCACTCCACCCACGATGATCGAGATCTTGCGGGCCTTGTCCTTCAGGAAGATCGCCGCGGCCGCGGTGCCGATGGCCACGATGAGAGTGATCACACGGTCGCCGCCCTCATCCATGCCTCCGGCCGAGCCGAAACCATCGATGGACACCCAGGTCATGAAGGAACCGAGCAGAGCGATCACACTGCCCGCCAGAGTGACCATCGTGGATTTGCGGCCGGTGATGGAATCCCCACTGAGCCCACGTCTCAAGTCGGTCATGGGGTCTGCCTCCCGGGGAGTTTCGGCGGGACCATAATCCGTACTGGCTACGCTCGCCCGACATGAGCCCTCAGATAGCCGTATTCGGCGCCTCCACGACCGCCTCAGACCACCCCGACTATGCGGCGGCAGTCCGCTGCGGAGCGCTGCTGGCCGGGGCAGGCTACGACGTGGCCACCGGCGGGTACGGCGGCCTGATGGAGGCCGTGTCCCGCGGTGCCGCCTCGGTGGGCGGCCATGTGGTCGGGATCACCGCCCCCGCCATCTTCCCGTCCCGGCCGGGAGCCAACGAGTTCGTATCGGAAGAGAGAGCAGCCCTCACGCTCACCGACCGCATCCACGATCTGCTGCAGTCGAGCGACGGCGTCATCGCCCTGCAGGGAAGCATCGGAACACTGACCGAGATGATGGTCGCCTGGAACGCCGCCTTCATAGATGCCCTCAACGGCGGCCCGGCCCGCCCTGTGATCGCGGTCGGTGACACCTGGCGGGACTTCGTCGGGATGATCGGCGAACGCCTCCACACCGATGCCTCCCTGGTGACCTGTGTGCCCGGCATCGAGGCGGCGGTGGTCGAGATCACCCGGCGGGTGCCGATCCGATCTCACTAACCGTCGGTGGCCGCCAGGCAGGCGACCCAGACGACCCGTTCCGCCAGCAGGCCGGGGCGGTTCTCGTTCTGAACGTTGGAGATACCCAACTCGACGCGCTGGCCCTTGCCGATGCAGGTGACCGGCGGCTCGTTCCAGGGCCCGTCCTGGATGCGCCACAGGGCATCCGTCACATCGAACGCCTCGCCGCTGTCGGCATCCCTGTCGTTGCTGAAACCGATCTCGATGCCGTCGCCGGAGGCATCGACGATGACCGCGAACCCGATCCGCCGTTCGACCTCCAGGTCGGGGCCGGTCCCATCGCCTCCGGCGCCTCCACAGGCGGCCGTCACGAGGAAGACGGCCAGCAAACCAGCGATCCGTGCCTTCATGCCAATCCTTTGCAGTGCTCCCGGCCAGGTTAGATCGTATGGGACCCGATCCGGGCGGCCGTGCCCGGACGGCGCCGGGTGGCATTTACACTCGCATCGACCCCCAGGAGGCAGCAGAGTGGCCAAGCAAGGTTTCTATCTGGGCGGGGTGATCGACCCCGGGACCGGCAAGCGGACGGCGGACGAAGCCCTGGTCCACTACGACCCCAGCGACCTCACCACCCACGGCGTGATCGTCGGCATGACCGGATCCGGTAAGACCGGCCTCGGTGTGATCTACCTGGAAGAGGCCCTGCGTGCAGGGATTCCCACGTTGATCCTGGACCCCAAGGGGGACATGACCAACCTGCTGCTGACGTTCCCCCACCTGGCGGCATCCGACTTCGAACCGTGGGTGGATGCCGGCGAGGCCAAGCGGGAAGGCAAGTCCCAGGCGGACCTGGCAGCGGAGACCGCCGACCTATGGAAGAACGGCCTCGCCTCATGGGATCTGGGAGGGCCCGACATCGCCGCGCTCAGGGACGGGGCCGGATTCACCGTGTTCACCCCCGGCAGTGGCGCCGGGGTGCCACTCAACATCATCGGGTCGCTGGCCGCCCCCGGCCTCGATTTCGAAGAAGAGGCCGAGACGCTGCGCGACGAGATCGAAGGTTTCACCACCGGGATACTGGGTCTGGTCGGCATCGACGCCGACCCCCTGTCCAGCAAGGAGCACATCCTCATCTCCAACCTGATCGAGCGCGCCTGGACAGCCGGAGAGGATCTGAACATCGAGTCCCTGCTGGGCCAGATCCACCACCCGCCTTTGCGCAAACTCGGGGTGTTCGATATCGACACTTTCTTCCCCGAGAAGGAACGGCTGGCGCTGGCTATGCGGCTCAACACACTGGTGGCCTCCCCATCCTTCTCCACCTGGCGTGAAGGCCCCGACCTCGACATGGACCGCCTGCTGTGGACCGAAGACGGCAAACCCCGGGCGGCGATCATCTACCTGGCCCACCTCTCCGACGACGAACGCCAATTCGTGGTGACTCTGGTGCTGTCCAAGTTGATCACCTGGATGCGCTCCCAGGCCGGGTCGAGCGATCTCCGGGCCCTCGTCTACATGGACGAGGTGTTCGGCTTCGTGCCGCCTACCGCATCCCCGCCCGCCAAGAAGCCGATCCTCACCATCCTCAAACAGGCCAGGGCCTTCGGGGTGGGCATGCTGCTGTCCACCCAGAACCCGGTAGACCTCGACTACAAGGCGATGTCCAACGCCGGCACCTGGTGCATCGGCCGACTCCAGACCGAACGAGACAAGGCTCGCATCCTCGAAGCGCTGCAATCGGCAACAGGCGCCACCGATGTGAAGGCCCTCGACACCCTGATCTCGGGACTCGGCAAACGCCAGTTCGTCCTGCACAACACCCGCGACAAACAACCGACCATCTTCACGACACGATGGGCGATGTCCTACCTGCGGGGCCCGCTGACCCGCGAGCAGATCGAGTCCCTCACCGAAGACGACCCGATGCGTCGGGCGGCGGCAGCATCCTCCCGCCGGACCGCCCCCGCGCCCGAGGTGGCCGAAGATGAGAGCGCCATCGCCCCCGAGGTGGCCCCCGGGATACCGGTCTACTACCTGGACCCCGGCGCCCCGTGGGCCGATCGCGTCGGGGCCCAACGCACCGGCGCCCGGTATGAACCCGCCATCGCTGCGAGGGTGAACCTCGTCTTCGACGACCGCACCGCCGGGGTGGACCACCAGGAGATCTGGGAGGCGGTGGTGTTCCCGTTGCAGGATCGCATCGACCCCTCAGATGCACTCGTCGTGGACTACGACAAGAGAGACTTCCTCGACGATCCTCCCGGGAAAGCCACCTACGCCCTCCCCGACGCCAAGATCCACACCAAGACGTACTTCTCGAATGCCGGGTCGGCGCTCAAGGAGTACCTGTACCGCAACCGGTCGATCGAGGTGTTCCGCAACAAGACCCTGAAGCTGTACGGCCGGGTCGGCGAGAGCCGGGCGGACTTCGACGAACGATGCGATGCCGGCGCACGCGACGGCGCCGATGCCGAGACCGCCAAGATCAGGGACAGGTTCGAGGACGATATGGACTCGCTCTCCAAGAAGATCACCACCGCACGCCTGCGCATCGACGAGATCGCCGTCGACATCGAGACCAGGCGCCGGGAGGAGATGGTCTCGGGGGCCGGGACCCTCATCGGGTTGCTGACCGGCAGGCGATCCAGTCGGTCGCTGTCGTCGGCTGCAAGCAAACGGTCGATGGTCCGCAAGGCCGAGCAACGCCTCTACACCGCCGAATCCAAGTACACCGGCCTGATCGAAGACCTCGAAGAACTCGGCGACGACCTGGACATCGAGATCCTCGAGATCGACGCCGCCTGGCGCAAGAAGGCCGACGAGGTAGACACCATCGAGGTGGGCCTGGAGAAGACAGACATCGCCGTCGAAGAGATCGCCCTCGTCTGGATCCCCCGCGGCTGAGTGCAAGAATCCCGGCGACGGCGTGCCCTGCGCCCGGTGCCCCGAGCACGAACGCCTGCCGCGTCCGGGCCATCGAGGGACGCCTCCGGATCTGCCCTCGTCCCAGGCGCACGGGGAAAGGCGCCTTCGGCCTGTGCCCCTACCGGAGGCGCCCCTGCCCCATCCTCGACACCGCCAATCTCACCGGCCGGGCCACTAGCCTGCCTACCGATGCAACACAGAGCCGTTATCGCCGACATCGCCCAGGCCGATGAGGATGCCGGCGCCATGGTCACCATCACCCTCGACGTCGGTGGTGTCGAACACCGCGGTGCCGCCGTCGGATCCATCGACCTGCGCGATCGGCCCCGCATCATCGGAGAGGCCGCCCTGCGGGCCGTGGAGTCGATGTCGGGAGGCACTCTCGACCTGGAGTTGCTGGCAATCGCAACCGCCGGGATCGGTGACACGCAAGTGGCGGTCGCCCAGGTCAAGCTGAACCCCTTCGAGGAGGTCCTGGTCGGGTCGGCGATGCTCAACGATGACGACGACCCGGCCTGGGCGGCCGCCAGAGCGGTCATGGACGCCCTCAACCGGCGCTTGAGCGCTCTGCTCTAGCCGAGCGCAGACGCCAGCATCCGGCCGGTGTCGATCATGCGCTCCTCGATGCCGGATCCCTGTGCCAGCAGGGTGATGTGGACCAGGTACTGCCCGCTGCGCATCACCATCGTGTTCGCAGCACCCGGCCCGATACGGGGGATGAAAGCGGCGTCGCCCGCAGCGGAGACGCTCTCCATAGGGAACCCTGCCCCCAGCGTGTCGTCCCTCCAGAACTCGTAGGCCTCCTCACTGGTGGTGTAGCCGGCAGGGGCCGTGGCGAAGAAGGCGGGCCCCTCCACGATCACACCCAGGGCGACACCGTCGGCGACGCCTGCCCAAGTGCATTCAGCCTGCACCCCATCGGCTTCTCCGGATCCCAACCTGTCGATGTCCACGACCGGAGATTCGAGCACTCCCGCCACCTGGGATTCGGTCAGAAGGTCGCAGGGATGGGGGTCGGCAGGGACATTGGGGATGGGTGCCGCAGTGGTCGTCGTAGTCGTTTCCCCGGCTACGCCGCCGCCACAGCCAGCGATCAGCAGACCGAGCACCAGCAACACGGAGGTGGGGCGCAGCGCCTTCACACGCCCGAGATGATCGACCAGAGGATGTCGCGGATGGACACGATGCCCAGCAACTCACCGTCCTCCATGACCGGCATGTGGCGGTAGCCCACTTCGAGCAGCCAGGCTGCCGCTTCCTCACAATCGACATCGGGGAGGAAGGTGTCGGGGGCGTCGGACATCCATTCCGAGACCGCTTCCGCCTCCGGGTCGTCGCCGCCGGCTACGCAGCGCACCACGTCACGTTCGGTGATGATGCCGATCAGACTGCGCTCGGCGACCACTCCCAGGCTGCCGACGCCGTCGGATACGAGGATCTCGGCTGCATCGGCCACAGTCGCCTCAGGGCCGATCACGGTGGCCGAGCCACCGACCAGTGCGCCGAGCTTCATGATGCCCTCCCCACGGCGAGTCACCGCGAGCGTAGCCGTCACCTCAGGGACGCGTTATGGCGACCCTTCCTCCAGGAGCCCGCTGAACAATGCCTGCCACTCATCTCGACGACCAGGTCATCGCCACTCACTGTGTCCTCGCCTCCGCCATTCCACTGCGAGGAGTGGTGGAACCTCGTCCGTGCGATTGGCGCGCCC
>CBDUUY010000128.1:0-6571 GCA_965370535.1 uncultured bacterium | reverse complement strand
AGGGTCCCGGGCGCTGATCGTGGGGGGCAAGTCAGGTAGCGGCAGCCCACCCTGCGGACAGGCTCACCCGGGCCCGAGGGCACTTCCCCACCGACCGGGCCGCCTCCAGGTGCCTCTGCGTGGCGGTGCGTAGTCTCGGCCCCACAAGGGAAGGAAGGAAACGTTGGGTAGACCGGCGGAAATCCGTCCTCAACGCCTTCGCCATCACATTCGAGGGCCGGATCTTCCCCATCACCTGGAACACTGCCAACGACCACCTACACCAAGGAACTGACAGTCCCCGACGTGGGAATCGCTGATGAAGGCACAGACTGATGCGAACGTCAACACGATGGTGGTGGAGAGGGAGACTTCCGGTCCCGTGGCGGTGGGGCGCCTGCTCAACCCTCTGACAGTGTGGTACGGGCATGCAGGCCCCTATGTTGGAGTAATCACCGAAGAATTCACCAACGCAATGATCAATGGCAGGTACGAGACGGCTGAGGGTTACGAGGATAGGTGCAAGGCTGCGGGGTACTGTCGTGGATAGGATCACCCGTGTTTCCGTGGTGGCTCTCGTGGCCGCGGTTCTCGCCTGGGGTTGCGCAGGCTCCGGGGCGGATTCCGGGTCCCCGTTGACCATCGAGGTCTACGACAACTCCGCTTCCGACGACCCATTGATCGTGATTGGAAGGGACGACATCGCATACTGGATATGGAGCGCCCAGAGCGCTGTGCTTCTCGTCCGCGACTCCGAGGCGATGGCAGAGTTCCAGGCCGGCCTCCGGCCCCACGACTATTCGTGTCGTATCGTGGTGAATGGACAAGTCGTGCGGGGTCGAGTCCGCGAACCTCGTGGCAGGGAAGCGTGGGCTGCACCATCGGTCACGTTCCTGGGCAGTGTCGCTGAGGTTTACCCTGGCGGGCGCAACTATGTACCGGTTGAGCATGTCGGTTCTTGGCCGGTGTTGCTTGAGTCGGGGGGCGAGACGATCAACGGTGTGGATCTCGTCGACGCCGTGTGGGCTGCCTGGAAGGGTTGACATCATGGGCCTGGGACCGATCCAACTGCGGCACTAGCACCGCGCTGCAGGATACGGGCCAAGAAGGCCCGAAATGGGGCCTCCCTCTTCATTTGCGGAATTCGTGCCGCAGTCCACCTTGCCGATAGGCGCACCCGCGGGTTTCTGTTGCTCCCTCTGGTGGGGGAGCGGACGGGCCGTATGCCCGTCGTGGGGGGGACCGGGAGCGGTGTGTTCCGCTCGCCGGTGGTGCTCGCCGAGTTACAGTTCGCGCGGGTTGTCTTGTCCCCCCTATCCCCCTTCGGCTTCGCCTCGGGGACTTCCCCCACCAGGGGGGAAGGACTGGAACGGGTCTGCGTTGGGCTCCGGTGGGGCCCTCCCTACCTTCCCGATCCGCATATGCGTTTTTCCCTCCGCGGCCCACCCTGCCGATAGGCTCACCCGTCCGTCTCGGTTGCTCCCACCTGGTGGGGGAGCGGACGGGCCGCAGGCCCGTCGTGGGGGGGGAGACCGGGAGCGGTGGGTTCCTCTCTCTGGTGGTGCTCGCCGCTATGCGGCTCGCGCTGATTGTCCTGTCCCCCCCATCCCCCTTCGGCTTCGCCTCGGGGACTTCTCCCACCAGGGGGGAAGCACTGGAACGGGTCTGCGTTGGGTGCCGGCGGGGGACTTGCCCCACCAGGGGGGAAGGACTGGAACGGGTCCGTGTTGGGTGCCATCGGGGCCCTCCTCGCTCTCCCGATCCGCACATACGTTCTCCCATCCGCAGCCCACCCTGCTGAGATCCATCCGAGGTGTTCCTCCCGATTGAGGGGAGGTGGGGCCGGCGGGCGGCCGGTGACGGGGGCCTGCCCATCACACGAATCGTGCTGTGTCGGAGACCGTGCGGATTGGCGCTGGGTTTCCGCAGAGGGCGTTAGCGCCGAAGGAACGCCATCGTGTTGATGTCACCGGGATAGAACCCTGCTGCTTTCAATGCAACGGTCGCTTCTGAACGGAACTGGGTGCCGTGGTTGACGACGTGCAGCAGGATCTGCCACAGGGGTGTCGCCCATTCGGTGCCCCCGGTGGTTTTGTAGTGGATGTCCTTCTCCAACTCAGCACTGGTGAGTGATGCCGCCAGGACGTCCCACTTGGCCTGCTCGACGGCCCACACCTCGCGGAGGTCGTGCAACGTGGGCAGGTCGTCCTCCCAGGGTAGGGCTGTGGGGGAGATGCCCTCGGCCCAACGCACGCGCCACACGTGTTCGGCTGCGTACACGTGGACCAGTGCTCCGCGGATGCTGCCCTGGACGAGGCCCGGAAGGGGTTCGTTGTACTCGTGTTCGGTCAGGCGGGCAGCAGCATCGAGTACCCGGGCGTTGGCCCAGGAGTTGTAGGCGAGCATCGTCTGTATGTGTCGCTCCACGATTCCCCCTTACTTCTTGGTTCCCTGGTAGTAGGGATCGGTGCCCGAGGCGTGATCTGTCACATCTACGACGTTGGCGACCTCGGGGAGAGCGTCCTTGATGGCCACCTCGATGCCCTGGCTGAGCGTCACCTGGGCCAGTCCGCAGCCGACACACCCGCCCCCGAGACGGAGGTACACGGTGTCGCCTTCGACCGAGACCAGTTCGGCGAAGCCGCCGTGGCTGGCGATGGCCGGGTTGATCTGGTGTTCCAGGACCGCAGCCACCTTCTCGGTGAGGTCGCCCTCGATGGTCGTCTCCCCCATCTCGAACTCGGGCAGAGGGCTGTTGGGGTTGTCGATGGCCAGGCCTCCGTCGCGCACCTCGATGGTGGCTCCGGTGAGGTTGCCGATGCTGCCGGCCAACACCAGGATCGGCAGGTCATCGTGATAGGTGAGTGAGTCGTCGTCTGCGGCGTCAACGATCGGGATGAACGTCAACTCGTAGGTGAAGTCCACGCCCCGCACCCCGGTGACGGCGATGGTGAGGGCCAGGTCCTCCGCATCGGGTTCCTGGGCCCTGATACCGAGGATGGCTTCGGTGGCTTCCCCGGTGGAGGTGAGAACGGTTTGGTCGGTAGGCATAGGGGGTGATCGTAACCGGCAGCCGATTTCTGTTCCGTTGGCCGCCGTACGACGGCATCATGGGGTGGTGCCCAGCGTCCTCGTGATCCTCCCCGCTGCCACCTGCAGGGCATCCGACCTCTGCCGGAGGGCGACAGATACCTGGGTTTCCTGTTTGCCTCGGGTGAGGAGTATGCCGGCGTCGAGGCATCGTTGAGAGAGGCACACGAATTGCTGGACGTGGAGATCGAGCCATGAAGAGGATCACGGGGTTCGATGTCGCCAGGGCCGTGGCGGTCGCCGGGATGGTGGTCGTCAATTTCAAGGTGGTGATGTTCTCCGAAATACGCGGCTCCGGATGGCTGCGGACTGCCACCGGACTGCTCGACGGCCGCGCCGCCGCCACCTTTGTGATCCTGGCGGGGGTGGGGGCCTCCCTGATGACCGCCCGGGCCCGCACCGAAGGCGACCTGCGGGCGTTGGAGCAGGCACGGTCGCTGCTGCTGCGCCGGGCCGGGTTCTTGCTCGCGGTCGGTTACCTGTTCGTCCTCATCTGGCCGGCCGACATCCTTCACTACTACGCCTTCTACATCGGCTTGGGGGCCCTGCTGCTGGCTGCTTCCGGCCGGGCCCTGTGGATGTGGGCGCTGTTGGCCGCCGCCCTGTTCTCCGGGTTGTACACGTTTGCCGGCTACTGGGATCAACTCGACGCCGTCTACCTCACCTACGACGGGTTCTGGACGCCTGTGGGCCTGGTGCGCAACCTCGTGTTCAACGGGTGGCACCCGGTGCTGCCCTGGGTGGGTTTCTATCTGGCGGGCATGTGGCTGGGCCGGCGGGATGTGCTCAACCGCCGGACGAGATGGTGGATCATCGGTGTCGCCGCTGCCATTGCAGTCGTCGCCGAGGTGTCGGCGTCGTTCTTCGAGCCGATCGTCTTCGACATCGTCACGAAGGGCCCCGGCAGCCTGGGGGTGGTGGCGGGCAAAGGCGCCCTGCTGGCCGCCGAGCCATTGCCTCCCGGCCCCGTCTTCTTGCTGGCAGCCGGCGGCACTGCGGTCGTGGTCATTCTCCTCTGTGTCGAAGCCGGGCTGAGGTGGCCGGGCAGTCTGATGATCCGGTGGGCGTCGGCGACCGGGGAGTTGGCCCTGACCGTGTACTTCGCCCACGTAGTGCTGGGTATGGGGATGTTGGAGGCGATGGGCCGCCTGAACTCGCAGACGCTGGGCTTCTCCGTGGCGGCGGCTGCCATCTTCCTGTCGACAGCGGTGGTGTTCTCCGTCGTCTGGCGGAGGTTCTACCGCAGGGGCCCCGTCGAATGGGCGATGCGCCGTCTCAGCGGGTGAGGGGTTGTTCGGGGGGATGCTCTTCGGGCATCTCCGGTAGATCGGCCGGGTCCATCGGCTGGCCGATCCGGCGCGCTCTGACCCGCATCCTCTCCACACCCGATCGTATGGCCTTGAGGCTCCCCTTGCTCAGTTCGGGGTTCTGCATCATTTCGGGGAATCGATGCACGATGCCCAGGCCGCGAAGAGACCCGTACATGATCAACCCGGACAGGCCGACGATCCCGATGCCGGCCAGCAGCACAACCACCCGGGGGAGATCGAGTTCGAAGAACTCCCGGCCTGCCGGCAGGAACAGGACCAGCAGGAACCCGGAGGCCATCGATCCGATCAGCCACTTGCGAGGTGTCGTCAACGGTCTGGCATTGATGACCAGGGCGAACAAGCCGATCGCAAAGAGAACGAGGGTGGCGGTGGTGCGGGCCTCGGTCAGCACCACTTCCTCGGCGATGGCCAACTCGTAGGCGATGATCGTGGCGGCGGCGGCCAGTGCGCCCACCGGGACTGCAAAACGGAGCACCCTTGTCACGAACCCGGTCTTGGCCCGGTCGGCCGTTGGTGCCAGGGCGATGAAGAACGCTGGCGCACCGATAGTCAGCGTGCCGACCAGGGTCAGGTGTCGAGGCACGAATGGGAACGGCCTGGCGAGCAATCCCACCATGATCGCCAGCAAGAACGCATAGACCGTCTTGACGACGAACAGGTTGGCCACTCGCTCGATGTTGGCGATCACCCGGCGGCCCTCACCGACCACCGATGGCAGGGTGGCAAAGGACCCGTCCAGCAGCACCAACTGGGCCACCGCCCGCGATGCCGACGATCCCGACCCCATGGCGATGCCGATATCGGCTTCCTTGAGGGCGAGCACGTCGTTTACGCCGTCACCGGTCATGGCGACCACATGGCCTCGTGATTGCAGGGCCAGGACCATCTCGCGCTTCTGGTGCGGGGTGACCCTGCCGAACACCGTGCCCCGGTCCACCACCTCGGCCAACTCATCGGGATCCTCGGGCAGGGTCCGGGCGTCCACCACCTGGTCGGCGCCTGGTACCCCCACTTCCCGGGCGATCGCCGCCACCGTCTGGGGATGATCGCCGGAGATCACCTTGGTGGTGACCCCCTGACGGGCGAAGTAGAGGAGGGTGTCGGCGGCATCCTGACGGATGCGGTCGCTGAGGCCCAGCAGCGCCACCGGTTCCAGTCCGAAGGGCAGTTCGTCCCCGGTGAGGTCACCGGTGCCTCTGGCCAGCAGCAACACCCGCTTGCCCTGTTCGGCGGCCGCCACCGCCCGGGAAGTGACCGTCGGATCGTTGGGCAGGATCATCTCGGGAGCGCCCATCACCCAGGAGCCGAGGGTCCCGAACGAGGCCCCGCTCCATTTGCGGGCCGATGAGAACGGCACGGTGGCGGTGGGCCACCACCCGGCCGGCTCCGGGAATTGCTCGGCGATCGCTTGCAGCGTGCTGTTCGGGTTGGGGTCGGCAGTGCCCAGGGCACCCAGGGCCGCCTTCACATCGTACCGCTCGGTCAGCAGTTCGACCTCGTCCACGACCATTCGTCCCTCGGTCAGCGTGCCGGTCTTGTCGAAGCAGACGGTATCCACCCTGGCCAGGCCTTCCACGGCCGGGAGTTCCTGCACCAGCACTTGTCGGCGGCCGAGACGGATCACACCGACTGCGAAGGCCACCGAGGTCAGCAGCACCAGGCCCTGCGGGATCATCGCCACCAGGCCGGCGATCGACAGGCGGGTCGCCTCCTTGATGTCGGCCCAGGCCCAGCTCTGGTTGTCGGGCCATCCGGTTAGAGCGGCGAATTGGCTCCAGATCAGCAGCAGGGCGGTGGGCACCATCACCCAGGTGATGCCTTTGAGGATCTTGTCTATGCCGTTGCGCAACTCCGACCGGACCAGCGTGAACTTCTTCGCTTCCTCGGCGAGTCGTGCTGCGTAGGCGTCGCTGCCCACCCGGCGAGCCTTGTAGACCCCCGACCCCGAGGAGACAAAACTGCCCGACAGCACCTCGTCGCCACGTTCCTTGAGAATCGCGTCCGACTCACCGGTCAGCAACGACTCATCGATCTCCAGGCTCTCGGAGACCACCACGACCCCGTCTACCACTACCTGATCGCCGGCTTTGAGGGTGAGCAGATCGTCGAGGACCACGACGTTGACCGGCACTTCGATTGTCCGCCCGTTGCGGATGACTGTGGCCGTCGGG
>CBDUUY010000127.1:0-6637 GCA_965370535.1 uncultured bacterium | reverse complement strand
GGCGACGATCGTCGTGCCGGGGTGGGCAGCCTTCCACTCCCCCCAGGTGCTGGTGCGCACCGTGACCATCTCCAGGGCCACACCCGCCTCCCGCAGCGGGCCCGACAGGGCGGTTCCCAGGAAAGTGTCGAACAGGGAGAACGTGTGGAGATCGAACATCACCTTGTTGGACCGCGAGAGCAGGCCGGTGGTCCTCAACTCCAGGGTCTCGAACCCTCCCGGCATCGCGTCGGTGAAGTAGGCCTGAGCCGATCCGCACAACGTGCAGTACGGGATCCCCACCCGCCGACCGCCGATGGTGTCGTTCACCATCTCGTGGACCTCCATGATGTTCTTCGGGTAGGCCCGGGCTTCGCCCGCCACGACAACGCCAAACACGATCGCATCGTCCGGGTACCAATTGCCCCCGGCGGCGTCGGTGACCGCAGGGTCGTCGAGAGTGGGGATGCAGCCGTCCAGGCAGGGGAGGTGGGCGGCATCGACGGGCCGGTCGTCGATCAACACCCCTCCCCACGAAAGATGGCGCCAGTCGATGTCGGCATCCTCGTCATCAAAGAACGGTGCCCAGGCAGGTTCGACGAACTCGAAGAGCCTGCGTTTCCAGTCGACGTACCCGGGCGGCTCCGGCAGATCCCACGCAATCAGACGATCGGTGATCTGGCCCCAGGGGAACGAGGCGGTGACGGTGGTCCCCGTCAACCTCTCGAAGGCATCCACCGCCGCATCGGCCACCTGACCCCTTTGCACAAAGCGCAACAGGTCGGAGAGGAGCCAGGCCACCCGGGCATCGCCCGAATCCCCGAGACGATCGAGTGCCTCTACTTCGATGGTGGTGCCGATGTCACCGAACACCCGATCGAGGTCGGCGGCCACTGAGGGGTCGAGTGGGCCCCTCGGAGCGTCCGGGACCGGCGGGATCGGCACACCCAGCGAATCGACGGGGACACGCTCTTCAGCGGTCGTGGGCGGTGTGATCGTCGCCGGGGCGGAGGTAATCGTGGTGGTCGCGGTTGCCGGGGAGGGGGTCACCGGGGCGACAGTGCTCGCAGAGCAGGCCGGCACCACCAGGGCCAGAGCGACGAGCATCGTTGAAGCGTGCATGGGGCAAGCAACGCACAGAGACCCTCGGGCGTTCCCGTTGGGTGTCGGAGCGCCCGCACGCCGAACCCGGTGAACATCTGGTCCGGGTCAACGTATGAACCCCATCTGACGGAAGACGACCCAACCTGCGGCTGTCTCTAGGCGGCCGCCGTCACCCGCCGGTCCCGCACCGCCTTGCCGACCGACTTGGCCGTCAACACGATGAAGAAGAGCACGATGGGGGCCACCGCCATCGTGGCCGAACCCGATGTGTCGGCGTGGTACGAGACGATCAACCCCACCACGACCGAACCCACCCCGATGATGCCCGAGGTGATCATCATCGTCGGCACTCTCCTCACCAGCAGGGCTGCGGTGGCCGGAGGGCCCACCAGCAGGCCGAATACCAGCAGAGTCCCCACCGTCTGGAACGACCCGACGATCGCCAATGTCACCAGGCCCAGCAGCATCGCGTGAGCCAGTCCGGGCCGGAGGCCGAACAACTGTGCCTTCTGCTCGTTGAATGCCAGGACGAGGAAGTGCCGGTAGAACAGCACCGACACCACTACCGAGACCACGGCCACCACCGCCAGCAGCACCAGATCGCCGCTGGTCACCCCCAGGGCGTCGCCGAAGAGGATCGACGTCAGGTTGCCGGTGTAGGAAGCTGTGCGGCTGATCAGGATGACGCCCAACCCCAGCATCCCGACGAACAGCAGGCCGATGCCTGTGTCCTCTGAGAAGGTGGTCTGCCGATGGACCAGGTTTATGCCGCCGATCATCACGACCGCGGCGACTGCTGCGCCGATTACGGGGTCGAAGCCCAGCAGCAGGGCGACGGCGATACCCGGCACCACCCCATGGACCAGGGCATCCCCGAGGAAGGTCATCCCCCTGATGACCACCCACGTGCCCACCACCGAGGTCGCCACCGCCGCCAACGAACCGCCGATCAGGGCCCTTTGCTGGAGCGCCAGAGAGAATGGGTCCGTCAGCCAGTCCATCAGTCGCCCGCCCCGGAGAGAGCGTCGGCGATCAAGTGGGCGTTCGTCAACAGCAATCCGACCAGTGTGTCGGCGCCGCTGCCCTCCTCACCCAGCGACCCCGTGTAGAGCGAGACCACCCGGACGTCGCCACCCACTTCGGCGGCCACCGCCTCGGCGAGCGTTGGGGTCTCGGTGGTCTCGGCGAAGATCGTCCTCACGCCGGCATCCCGCATAGTCTCCACGAGGGCTGCCAACTCGGCCGAACTCGGGTCGGAAAGCGTGGATCCGCCCGGCAGCACCACACCCACGATCTCGAAGCCGTAGCGGTCGGCGAAATACCCGAAGGCGTGGTGGCTGGTGACCAGTTTCTTCTGATCGGACGGCACCACCGACAGTATCTCTCTGATCTCAGCATCGACGCCCATCAGTACGTCGGCGTATTCGGTGGCGCGGCCGGCGGCATCAGAACCGGGGGCGACCAACTGAAGTTCATCCCCGATGAACCGGGCCGCCTCCGCCATACGCACCGGATCGAGCCATACATGGGGATCGAGGGAATCGTCGGAATCCGAGAATGGCAAGGGGTCGAGCATCGGGGCGATCTCGATGACCCTCGCCCCATCGTCACGGGCAGCGTCGATCACATCGAGCAGGCCCTCCTCGAGGCGAAGACCGTTGACAACGACGAGGTCTGCTCCCGCTACCAGTGATGCCTGTTGTGATGAGGGTTGATAGGCGTGGGGGTCGGCCCCGATGGGGATCAGCACCTCGACCCGGCCGGCGTCGCCAAGAATCTGCTGGGCCACGTCACCGAGGATCGAGGTGGAGGCGACCACCAGGATGCCATCGTCCTCGACACCCGCCGCTCCATCACCACCGCAGGCACTGGAGACCAGGGCCAGGACGAGTAGTGCGCCCAACCCTCGTTTGATCATCTCTCTCCCTTGCAGATAATGAGAATCATTCTTATACTGATGGAAAGTTACCAGGAGCCAGAAGAAATGCCAACCGCCGGAGTCGATCGTCAGATCGAAGCGAGCCTCACCGATCGGGGCCTGCGCTACACCCCCGGCCGCAGGGCGGTCGTCACCGTCCTCCTCGCCGCCGATGGACCCCTCTCCGTAGCCGAAATCCAAAAGGCACTGCACGGCGAAGTGCCCCTCTCGTCGCTCTACCGATCGTGTGCGGTTCTGGAGAAAGCAGGGACTCTCTCCCCTCACACTGCCAGAGGCCTCACCCGCTATGAGTTGGCCGAATGGTTGGCAGGTCATCACCACCACCTCGTCTGCACGGAGTGCGGCAACATCGAAGACTTCACCCTTCCCGCAGAAATGGAGGCGGCGTTCGGGACCCTGATAGGTCAGGTCGCCGAATCCCACGGCTTCCTGGCCGCCGATCACATGCTCGAGATCTCAGGGATGTGCCGCCGATGCCGGTGAATCCCCTCGCAGTCGAGGGCACCGATGTCGTACTTCGCTACGACGGCACGATCGCCGTCGATACATCCAGTTTTGAGGTTCCCGCGGGCCGAGTCACCGCCGTCATCGGGCCCAACGGGTCGGGAAAATCCACCCTCCTGAACGGGATCGCCGGACTGATCCGGCCCATCAGCGGCAGCATCACCGTGCACGCCACCCACCCCTCCTATGTCCTCCAGAACACCAGGGTCAACGAGTCGCTGCCCATAACCGTCCGGGAAGTGGTCACGATGGGCCGCTACCCGACCGTGGGAGCCTACGGACGCCTGCGATCTGCCGATCGTGATGCTGTGGAAAGGGCGATGACCCGGATGGGCATCACACACCTGTCCCACCGCCATCTGCACGACCTGTCGGGAGGCCAGCGCCAACGCGTCTTCATCGCCCAGGGCCTTGCCGAGGATCACGATCTCTTGCTGTTCGACGAACCCCTCACCGGCCTGGATCTGCCGTCTGCCAGAGTCATCGATGACGTCATCCACGAGGAACCCCAACGCGGCCACACGGTCCTACTGACCACCCACGACCTCTCCGAAGCCGGCCACGCGGACAATGTGATCCTGATGGGTGGCCGGGTCATCGCATGGGGACCCCCGGCAGAAGTGCTGGTAAGCGACAACCTGGTCGCTGCCTATGGGCCTGGACTGCTGCACATGGAGGCCGGCCAGGTGTTCATCGACGACCCGGCCCACCTGGAGATCCCGGGCAGGCACACCTCCGGGACGTGACAAGCGGCGCCACCCGGCGATCAGCCGAGGCGGCGGCTACATCGGGTCGGTCGAGGTGTAGTTCCGGAACCGGGTGAACTCGGCGGCAAACGTCATCATCACGTTGCCGACGGCACCGGCGCGGTGCTTGGCGACATTGACCTCGGCGATACCCAGCGAATCGGTCTTCTCCGGGTTGTAGTACTCGTCCCGGTAGATGAACAGCACGATGTCGGCATCCTGCTCGATGGCGCCCGACTCGCGCAGGTCGCCCAGACGGGGGCGTTTGTTCTCCCTCTGCTCCAGGGCCCTGTTCAGCTGAGACACGGCGATGACTGGTATGTGCAACTCCCGGGCCAGGTTCTTGAGCGATCTGCTGATCTCAGCGATCTCCTGCTGACGGTTCTCCGAACGACTCGGGCCCTGCATCAACTGCATGTAGTCCACAACCACCAGGCCCAGGCCTTTGTGTCGCGCCAATCGGCGGCTCTTGGCGCGGATGGCGGTGACCGTCAGGTCGGGCGAATCATCCACATACAACGGCATCTGGTACAACTTGGAGGCCTCACGCACCACCTTCTGCCACAACTCGGGACCCAATTGGCCGGTCCGCAGTCTGCTGGAGTCGACGCTCGCCATGGACGACAGCAGCCGGGTGACGATCTCCTCCCGGCTCATCTCCAGGGTGAACACCGCGACCGGGTTGTCGTTACCTGCCACATGCTGGGCGATGTTGAGCGCCAGGGCGCTCTTGCCCATCGATGGCCTGGCTGCTATCACCATCAGGTTCGCCGGTTGCAGGCCGGTCAGCATCTTGTCGAGGTCCCGGAAACCGGTGGCCAGGCCGGTGATGTCGGCGCCCCGGGTGCCGAGTTCTTCGATCTTCTCCAGGGTCTGCTGGAGCATCGGGCCCACAGCGACCAGCCCGTCACCCACCTGCCGTTCCGCCACCGCAAAGACCCTTGCTTCGGCCCGGTCGATCACCTCTTCGATGGGCACGTCGGTCTGCATGGCCAGCGCCCCGACTTCGGAACCCGCCCGCATCAGGCGACGGCGCGAAGCGGTCTCATCCACGATGCCGGCGTAGTAGACGATGTTGGAGGTGGTCGGCACCCGTTCGAGCAGCGAGGTCAGATACGAGACCCCGCCGATCCGGTCGAGTTTCTCGGTGCGCCGCAGCGCATCCGCCACGGTGATCGCATCGATCGGTTGGTTGCCATCGAACAGACCGGTGATCGCCTCGAAGATCAACTGGTGAACCGGCTTGTAGAAATCCTCCGGGCGCAACAGTTCGAGAGCCTCGTTTGCCGCATCCGGCGACAGCATGGCCGCGCCGATCACCGACTCTTCGGCCTCCATGTTGTGGGGTGGCACCGCCACCCCGGAGGTCATCGGTCCCTCGAGTTGTGTTGTCATGTCAGGCGGGGATCACATCCAGGGTCAGCAGTGCTTCGACTTCGGGATGGGGACGCACGGTTATCTCATGCAACCCGATCTCCTTGATCGGGGCGGCGAGATCGATGTTCTCGTGATCGACTGCCACCCCGGTGAACTTCTCGATCGCCTCGGCAATGTCACGTACACCGATGGAGCCGAACAACTTGCCCTCATCGGCCGAACGGGCCGCCACCACTACACGCTGACCGGCCAGCGCCTGGGTGATGATCTCGGCCTCGTTCTTGGCCTTGCGCACCATCTCCTCACGAGACCTCTGCAAGGCTTCGGCCTGCTTCATCGCACCCCGGGTGGCCTTGACGCCCAGGGAACGGGGCACCAGGTAGTTGCGGGCGTAGCCGTCGGCCACATCCACTACTTCGCCCTTGTTCCCCAGGCCCGGCACGTCCTTGATGAGAATGATCCTCATCGGCTGATATAGGGAAGGAGCGCCATCTCGCGGGCATTCTTGATGGCCCGGGCAACCTGGCGTTGATGCTGCACGCAGTTGCCGGTGACCCGGGGGGACCGGATCTTGGCGCGATCGGACATGAACTTGCGGAGAAGTGCCACGTCTTTGTAATCGACGTATTCGATCTTCTCCGTGCAGAAGTAGCAAACCTTCTTCTTGACCCGCCGGCCGCCGCGCTCTTCGCGCTTGCGGCCCCGGGGTTTCGGTGAATTCTGTCGTGCCATTGGGAAGTGTGTCCTCCTCAGATACGCCTAGAACGGCGCCTCGTCCGGGCCGTAATCACTGCGGGGTGTGGCCGGGGCAGCGGGAGTGGCGGGCGTGCTCTGTCCAGAGCCGCCGCCGCCGTAGCTGTCACCCGATCGTGGTGACCGGGTGACGGTTGCCGTCGCCCAGCGCAGGGAGGGGCCGATCTCGTCGATGGCCACTTCGACCGTTGAGCGCTTCTCGCCCTCCTTGGTCTCCCACTGCTGCTGCTCGAGC
>CBDUUY010000126.1:0-6735 GCA_965370535.1 uncultured bacterium | reverse complement strand
ACGCCCCGGTCGACCGCCAGGATCTCATCGACGACGGATCGGGCCGTGGCCGGGTCGAGTCCCGCCGTCGGTTCGTCGGCGATCAGGATCGGGAACCCTCCCAGCATGGCTCTGGCCAGGGAGATCCTGCGGCTCTCTCCTCCGGACACCGGTCGTCCTGCAGGGCCGATACGGGTATCGAGGCCTTCCGGCAGTGAGGCGGCCCATTCACCGAGGTGCACCGCTCTCAGGGCATCCGAGAGATCATCGTCCGTCGCCCCGGGGTCGGCCAGCAACAGGTTGTCCCGTACCGTCCCGGCCAGCAGGTGGGCGTCTTCCCCCGCCAGTCCGACAACACCTCTGACCTGCTCGCCGCCCAGCAGTCTCACGTCGATACCTCCGACGGTGTAGGACCCCGATGCAAATTCGCGGAACCGCAGCAAGGCCGCCGCCAGGCTCGACTTGCCGGCTCCGCTCTCACCGACCACGGCGACCTTCCGCCCGGGGTGCAGGTCGAGGTCAATATCCCGTAGTGCCCAGTGCCCGCCGGACCTGTGTCGCAGCCACACCCCGCGGAGAGACACCTCGGCGGACGAAGGCGGCCCGGTGGGGGAGGCCGGTTCCGGGACGGGGTCGGGGCGGGAAGCCAGGTCGTCCAGGCGGTCGGCTGCGGCGACCCCGGCCTCGAGGTGATCGAACCCGGCGGGGAGCAGGGCTATCGGCTCGAATGCCGACATCGCCAGCAGGGCCAGCGCCCCCAGCAGAACCGGGTCCAGCGCCCCGGAATCGGCTGCGGATATGCCCACCCTCAGCACCAGCCAGACCGCAGCACCGGCACCGAATGTGACCAGTGCGTTGCCGATGCCCGCCGCCCATGCCGACCTGCGAGCCAGATCCTGCAGTCGGGCATCGGAGGCTTCGGCGGCCTCCAGCAACGCATCGGCCCTGCCGAACGCCACAGCCTCTCCGGCACCTTCGACGATGTCGGCCACCGACTCCGCCAGCAGAGCCCTGGCCGGGCCGAGGTGACGGGAGATGAGCCTGCCGAATCGTATTGAGACGATGCCGGCCACCCCGGCGGTCACCGTCAGTGAGAGCACCAGTACCGCTCCGGCCCCGGGGAGCAGCAATCCGGCGGCGGTGCCGAGGGCGATGATGATGATGACCGTGATGGCAACCGGGATGACGCTGCGCACCATCGCTTGCTGCAGATCGTCCAGATCGTCGGCCATTCGGGTGAGGAGATCGGCCGCCCGATCCGACTCCAGTCCCCCCGGGGAGAGGCGTTCGACCTGGGCGAACGCCTGCGTGCGGAGGCGGGCCGTCATGTGGAGAGCGGCATCGTGGGAGGCAAGCCGCTCCGCGTATCGAAGGGCGGCGCGGGCGATGCCGAAGAAGCGAACCCCCACGATTGCCATCGTCAGGTCGAGGATCGGAGGGTGCAGGTCGGCCCTGACTATCAGATAGGCGCCGGTGGCCAGCAATCCCGCCCCGGCTGCGACCGTTCCGGCACCTGCGGCCGCAGCCAGAGCAAGTCGGGTGCGCCCGCTGCTCGACAACGACAGGAGGAACCTCACGGCGACCCTGCGCTCGTCATCCGGCCGGCTTCGAAGTGGACCACCCTATCGGCGCGGGAGGCCACAGCCGGGCGATGGGTGGCGATCACGATGGTGCATGTGCCCCGGAGGGAATCCAGAGTGTCGAGGACCTTCAATTCGGTGATCGGGTCGAGGTGGGCCGTCGGTTCGTCGAGCAACAGGATGGGGGCCCGCCGGATCAGCGCCCTCGCCAAGGCCACCCGGCTGCGCTCGCCCGCCGAGAGCCCGGCACCGTGTTCGCCGAGTATGGTCGCCGCCCCTTCGGGCAGGTCGGTGACGAATCCGGCGCCCGCCTCGTTCAGTGCCCTGTCGACGAGATCGTCGGATGCCTCCGGTGAGCCAAAGCGCACGTTGTCGGCGACGCTGCCTGCAAACAGGTGTGGCGATTGGGGCATCCAGGCGATCCGCTGCAGCCAGTCCGTGCCGTCGAAGTCCTCGAGAGGCACGCCGTCGACCATCACCGACCCTGCGGCCGGAAGGGCGAATCCCATGAGCACACTCAACAGGGTGCTCTTGCCGGCACCGGTCGGGCCGGTCACTGCCAGATAGTCGCCGGCCGCCACCTCGAGTGACACTCCGGCCAGTGCCGGGGTGTCGCTTCCCGGATGTTCGACCCTGGCATCGTGGATGGTGATTCCCGGGTGGTCGGGGGCAACCCGGCTTCCGCTCAGCGGCGCCTCGACGGGGGCCTCGATCTCATCGAGAATGCAGCCCGCCGCCTCCACACCCTCCGCTGCCGAGTGGAATTCGGCCGCCAGGCGCCGCAGCGGCAGGTAGGCCTCCGGGGCGAGGATCAGCACGGTGAGAGCAGGCTGCAATTCGAGGCCGGCCCCCAGTACTCGCAGGCCGACGGCCACCGCCACCACCGCCACCGAGATGGTGGCCGCCAACTCGAGGGCGAGGGCAGAGAGGAATGCGATGCGGAGGGTGCCCATCGTCTCCACCCGGTGGATATCGGCCAATCGCTCGAATCGTGCGACTGCCTCCCGGCTGCGCCCGAAGACCTTGAGGGTCGGCAGCGACCGCACCGACTCCACAAAGGCGCTGCTGAGATTGGAGAAGGCCTGCCATCTCTGGCTCATCCGGGAGCGGGTCGCCGTTCCCGTCAATGCCGCAAAGACGGGGATGAGCGGCAGGGTGGCGCCGATGATGAGGGCCGACCAGGGATCGATCGCCAGCACGACCACCAGCACCAGCAGCGGCACCACCAGCGCCAGCACCACCTGGGGGAGGTACCGCGCAAAGTACGGGTCGAGGGCTTCGATACCCCGGCCGGCGGCTGCCACGACGGCGCCCGGGTCGGATCCGGTGCCGCGGTTGGCGACGACCCGCCGCAGCAGGGCCTGCCTCAGCGACGACTTGGTGGCGGCGGAACTCCGGTAGGCGATCGCCTCGGTCGTCCACGCTGCCAGGCCCCGGAGCGCGGCGATGATCAGCAGGCCGGTCAGTTGGGGGGTGACGTCTCCGAGGCCGGAGCCGTGGAAGACCTCGGCGATGATCCCGCCCAGCAGCAGGGCCTGGCCGATGGTCAGGGCGGCCGTCCCCACGCCCAGCGCCACCGCCGCCGTCAGATAGGTGCGTACCGGGCGGCCGAACCGCAGGAGGCGCTTGTCGAAGGCCCGTCGCGGTCCGGCTGGGGCGGTCAATCGGATTCAGGTGTCGAGAGCTGTTCCCTGCTCACTCGCTTGCGAAAGACCCAGTACGACCAGGCCTGATAAGCCAGCACGAGGGGGAGGAAGATCAGCGCCACCACCGACATCACCTTCAGGGTCATGTCGGTCGACGATGCGTTGTAGATGTCGAGTCCGGCGATCCCCGCCGTCGTCGATGGCATCACAGCCGGATACAGGTACAGGAACAGGGCGAGGGTCACCATCACGATCACGGCCCCGGTGCCGACGAACGCCCAGCCCTCCATGCCCCGCATCAGCAGCAGGATCACGGCCACCGCCGCCAGGGCGATGAGGATCGACACGACCCCAGCGACGATGTCGGTGCCGTCGATGTCTCCGGATGCTGCATCGAGCCATGTCCAGATGAGGAAAGCCAGGCCCAGGCCGGCCATCGGAAGGGCCAGCCTGCCTGCCATACCCCGTGCCCGTTCTCGAACCGGGCCCTCGGTCTTGAGCATCAGAAAGACCGCCCCGTGCAGGGTGAACAGGACCAGGGTCGTGATTCCGCCGAGCAACGCATAGGGATTCAGCAGTGTGAACAGGTTGCCGGTGTATTCGTTTGCGGTGTCGATCGGCACGCCGTGCACGATGTTTGCAAATGCCACGCCCCACAACAGCGCGGGGAGGGCGCTGCCGAAGAAGATCGCCCGATCCCACCAGGCGCGCCACTCGGGCCGCTTGTCCTTGCCCCGGTACTCGAAGGCGACGCCCCTCACTATCAGTGCCACCAGGATCAGGAACAGCGGCAGGTAGAAGCCGCTGAACAGGGTGGCGTACCACTCGGGGAAGGCGGCGAACATCGATGCGCCCGCCACGATCAACCACACTTCGTTGGCGTCCCAGACCGGGCCGATCGTGTTGATCATGACCCGGCGATCCAGGTCGTCCTTGCCCAGGAAGGGCAGCAGGATGCCGACGCCGAAGTCGAAGCCCTCCAGGAAGAAGTACCCGATCCAGAGCGTCGTGATCAGGAAGAACCAAAGGGTGTTGAGATCGAAATCCATCTTCAGTCCTCCTAATAGGCGAGCGCCTGGGCGGATTCGTCCGGCGTGCCCTCTGCGGCGACGCCCTCTCTGGCGTACTTCATCATCAGGTAGAGATCGACCGCTGCCAGCACCCCGTACAACAGGGTGAGGCCGATCATCGTCGTGAGCACCTCACCGGTGCTGACCGAAGGCGATACCCCGTCCTCCACCAGCAACTCGCCGTAGACCGCCCACGGTTGGCGGCCGATCTCGGTGACGATCCACCCGAAGGCGTTGGCGAGGAAAGGAAGGGCGAGCGACCACAGGGCGACCCGGTGGAACCATGTGACGCTGCCGACCCGCTTCTTCCACAGCAGGTATGTGCCCCAGGCTCCCAGCGCAGTCAGGAAGAACCCGATACCGATCATCAGCCGGAACGACCAGTAGACGGTGCCGACCGGCGGGATGTAGTTGCCGGGCCCGTACTCCGCCTCGAACTGGGCCTGCAGCGGGTTGATGCCCTGCACCTCCCCGTCGAACGAGTTGGTGGCCAGCAGGCTGAGAACCCGGGGGACGGTGATGTTTATGTGGTTGCGCCCGCCTTCGATGTCGCCGACGGCGAACAGTGAGAAGGCGGCAGGCTGCTCGGTCTCCCAGAGCGCTTCGGCTGCGGCCATCTTCATGGGTTGCACCTCGGTCATGACCTGACCCATCCAGTGGCCCGAAAGGGAGACGCCGATGGACGAGACCAGGATCGCCACCGAGGCGAGGCCGGCCGAGAACGTGTAGACCGGGTCGCCCCGGTCTCGCATCATGTGCCAGGCGCTGACGGCCAGCATCAGGACGGCTGCCGTCAGGACCGATATCCCGATCGTGTGGATGAAGTGCACCCAGGCCACCTGGCTGGTGATCACATCGAGGAAGGAGGTGAGTTCGGCTCGCTCTGTGGCCGGGTTGATCTCGAAGCCGACCGGGCTCTGCATCCATGCATTGGCCGCCAGGATCCAGAAAGCCGAGATCATCGTGCCCAGCGAGACCATCCACGCCGAGAAGAGGTGCTGTCTGGCAGACAGCCGCTTCCATCCGAAGACCCACAGTCCGATGAACGTCGATTCCAGGAAGAACGCAGCCAGGCCCTCGATGGCGAGCGGTGCCCCGAAGATGTCGCCGACGTACCGCGAGTAGGAGGACCAGTTCATCCCGAATTGGAACTCCTGAACGATCCCGGTGACCACTCCGATGGCGAAGTTGATCAGGAACAGCTTCCCCCAGAACTTGGTAGATCGGAGGTACTTGGGGTTCTTGGTCCTGACGTAGAACGTCTCGTGGATCGCCAGGAGCAGAGCGAGTCCGATCGTCAATGGGACGAAAATGAAGTGATAGATGGTGACGATGCCGAATTGCCACCGCGCCACGGTCAACGCTTCCATTGATGACTCCCTATTCGTCCTGGCGTCACCCTAGACAGGGGGAGTCGGCCCTCGCAGGGTCATTGGTCACGATTCCCTCTGGTTGTGCCGTGTCCCGTTCCCCGTGGCCGGAGGCTCGCCGGGATCCGCTAGCGGTTGCTCCAGCGCGGTGTGGGGTTGAGCCGGGCATAACGCGAAGGCACCTGGGCGGTGCGCCTGGGATCCGGGGGGCCGACCAGGCGTTCCACCAGCGCCGCCCAATCGAACGATTCGGTGACCTCGGAAGCCGGGAACCGGATCATCTTCCCGGCGGGCACGTACTTGGGAAGGATGCGATCCAGGATCGCTTCGATCTCGTCCCGGAAGGCGTCGTTGGTGCTGCGCACGCCGTCGGCGAGGAGGGCGACGTCGGGCAGCAGGCGAACGTAGAGATCGTAGGTGCCGCTCCAGTGCCGGACCAACGGCTCGACGTCGAAGGGGTCTTCGCCGTCGGTGACCCGCAGGAAGTAGGCGTAGTTGTCGATGACGGCCCTGTCGGTGACCAGTACTTCCGCCCGCTTGCGTAACTCGAGTTCCTGCTGGATCTGACTCAGCAGCACCCACAACTGGGCTTCGGGGGTGGCGCCCTCGTTGAGCCCCAGCGGGTTGAACCGGATCACCTCCCGCCCCACTTCGACGCTACGCCCGCTACGTCCCACTGCACCGGCGAACGAGTGCACGGCGTTGGTCTTGCGAACCGAATGGGACCCTATGAAGGCGATCTTGGCACTGGCGGGCTGGCTCATCGGTGTCCGTGGTGAGGGTGTCAGCACGGTACCGCCTCGTCGCGTCCCATGCCGAATCACGGATACCCGCAAAGGGTCACATCACGCCGGGACTCCCTCCCCGGGCGGTGCAACAGCGAGTTCGCGTAGTGTCTCAGGAGAGGTTCCGGTAGTCGCCGGGCTCCCTATCGAACGATAGACTGGCAGAGCCACTGCAGTAGGAGAGACACGATGATCATCGGGGTACCAAAAGAGATCAAGCCCGCCGAGCGCCGGGTGGGGATGACCCCATCCAGTGTGCGCGAACTGGTGGTTCGCGGGCACGAGGTGATCGTCGAGACCGCGGC
>CBDUUY010000125.1:0-6774 GCA_965370535.1 uncultured bacterium | reverse complement strand
ACCACCACCCCCAGACAGACACGACCCAACCCCAATTCCGCCGCGAGTCTTCAGGCGGACGGGTGTGAACCACCGTGGGTGAGTGGTCGGCCTGCCGTCGTGTGCCGCGTGCCCGCCGGGTCAGCCGGTGGCGAAGAAGCCGCTCTCCATGATGTCCTCGATCACGGATCGGCCCAGGTCGGTGGTCGAGGTGAGTGCTCCCGCCCTGGCCCCGACCATGGCGTTGAGATCGTCGAAGCTGCACCCGAGTGAATCGGCCCTGGCGATGATCAGTGCCTCACCCTTGATCAGCGGCATCAGATCATCGGTCAGGCCGTCGAAGTATCCGACGTAGTCCTGGGCCAGCACGAGCGTCGCCGCAGCGAGGCCCGGGCAGTCGACCACACCAGACGGATCGAGGGCCGGGGTAGCGAGGCGCCGGTCGGAACCCTTCTCCGTTCCAACCAGTGGCATCTCATCGAGCAGGTACAGGGAACACACGACCTCACGATCGCCGTCCGCCCAACCGGCTGCGATCGGGTACAGGGTGTAGATGTCCAGCGGAGACTCGCCGAACGGCACCCCGACGTACGCGTCGAACCGGCTGAGGCACATCTGGAACCCCTCGAGATAGGTCTCGAACTCACCGGGATAGGGGGCGGATGACCCTGCCGGGAGGTCGACGACGGCGAAGACCTCGTTTGCGTGTGGTTCGTCGCAGGGAACCTGGGGTACCTCGAACACCTCGGTGGCTTCCGGGCCGATGTCGGGATCGTTCCAGCAGTCACCGACAGACATACGATCCACGGCGAGGTCGCCGGTGTCGCTGTTGCTGAGGAAGAAGAACGCCGCCCCTGCTCCGATCAACGCCAGCAGCGCCACCCCGATGGTGACCTTCACCGCCGGGCTGCGGCCCCCCGTGGAACCGTCACCAAGCGTGGATGTGTACGAGGTCGAATCGGTGGGGAGAGCCCCACGGGCCGTCGTGGGGGCGAACGGATCGGCCTGCTCATCCCCGATGTCGAGTGCGACCGCGACCGTTGTGGCGACGTCTTCCGGGTGTTGCTCTACAGCACCGAGTTCGAGTTTGGTGCCGCAGTAGGGGCACCAGGTGAGCGAGTCGTCTACTTCATGCTGACATTTCTGGCATGTGATGTTTCCTTCGTCCATGGGGCCTCCCCTGGGGTTGCCGCAGCCTACTGCCGCAGCGCCTGCGCGACGGCGATCAGGGCGGTGGATCGTCCCGGTGTTGGGCCGAGGGGTGTGCTGCCCTGTCTGCTACCCGGATGAGTTCCACACAGGCGTCGTCTCCCAGGTTGCACAACGTGCGGGTGCCCAGGATGGCGGCGGCCTCCATCACCCCTGGGCCGATTGCGGTGAATTGCGCTCCGATGCCTTCGAATATGCGGACCATCGGGCGGTTCTCGCCCAGCAGGTAGCCGGTGATCCGTTCGACACCGTGGGTATCGGCCACCACGACCAGTGCCCGCACCAGCAGGCTGCCGATCCCGAGTCCCTGGTACTCGTCGGAGATGGCGACGGCGATCTCTGCGGTCGTGGGATTCCCGGGGTCACGAACGTAGCGGGCGACCCCGATGCCCTGAACGGTGCCGTCCCCGGCGCGGATGCCGATGCCCCACGCAAAGTGATTGATCTGATCCAACTCGGTCAGGTATGCGGCGTGGCGATCCGAGAGCCTCGCCATCGGGGCGAGGAACCGGTGGTAGCGGGAGTCCTCCGACAGGTTCCTGAACCCTTCGGCCAGGGCCTCCCGATCGTCGGGATGGATGGGCCGCAGTCCCACCCGGAGGCCGTCCGCCATCTCGAACCAGACGATGGGCTCCTCGCCGGCTGCGGGTTGCGGCAGCACATCGCCGGGAGGTACGAACCGGGGCAGGGCACGGCCGGGGGTGTTCATGGTGCCCCCATTCTGGTCGCGGTCAGAGCTCTTCTTGCTCGCGGCGGCGTTCCTCGTCGGCCAACTCGCGCCGCAGGATCTTGCCGACGAACGTCTTGGGGAGTTCGTCGCGGAACTCGATCTGCCTCGGCACCTTGAACCTGGCGAGTCGTTCACCGCAGAACGCGATGAGGTCCGTGTCGGCGACGGGATCACCCGGATCGACGACCACGAATGCCTTGGCTCGCTGATCTGTGCCGTCCACCGGGACTCCGATGACTCCCGCCTCGCGGACGGAGGGATGCTCGTAGAGCACGTCCTCCACCTCCCGCGGGTACACCTTCAGTCCGCCCGCGGCCAGGATCATGTCCTTCTTGCGATCAACGATCCGGAAGAAGCCATCGTCATCCATGACGGCGATGTCGCCGGTATGGAGCCAGGCCAGGCCGTCGTCATGGGTCCTCAGGGCGTCGGCGGTCTCCCCGGGTTGGTTCCAGTAGCCCTCCATGACCTGGGGACCCCGGATGCAAAGCACACCCCGCTCACCGTTGGGGACCTCGGTGGATTCGGCATCCTCGTCCATGATGACGCAGTCGGTGTCGGGCAGAGGCACCCCGATGGACCCGCTGCGTCCCCCGCCGAGAGGATTCACATGGGTGACCGGGGACGTCTCGCTCAGCCCGTAGCCCTCGATGAGCCGACCACCGGTGACCTCCTCGAAGCGGTGCTGCACCTCGGGGGGCAGGCCGGCGGCCCCGCTGACGCACTGGGAGATCGACGTGAGATCGTGTTTCCCCTTGGTGACATCGGGATGGTTGCCCAGGGCGGCATACAGAGCCGGCACACCGGGCAGCAGTGTCGCCCCTTCCTTGTCGATTGTCTTCAGAAGCGCCTTGATATCACGGGCGTTGGGCACGATCACCTGCAGGTAGCCGCGGTCGATCGAGTGGTTCATACACACGGTCATGGCATAGGAGTGGGTCAGCGGGAGGGCGCTGATCATGATCTCCCCTGCCTCCCGGAGACCGGAGGAGATCGCCTGGATCTGGCGGCAATTGGCTGCCAAGTTGCGGTGGCTGAGCATGACACCCTTGGGCACGCCGGTGGTGCCGCCGGTGTACATGAGCACGGCCAGGTCGTCGGGACTCACATCGACGGGTTCAGGATGAACCGGCGCTGCACCCATGAGGTCGTTCATCCAGATCGCCCACGAATCGCCCGAGATGTCGACCCTGTGCCCGCCCGACCTCTCCCTCCGCAGGGTGAACAGCGTCTTGATCAGGGGAGGGAAGTGCTCCTTGATGTTGGTGATGACGACATGCTCCAGGGAGGTCTTGCCGATGGCCTCCTGGACCCTGTCGTACATCATGGTCAGGCAGAGGGCCACCTTGGATCCGGCATCGGCGGCCTGGTGGGCGAATTCGGCTGCCGTGTACAGCGGGTTGCTGGGCACGGCGACGCCGCCGATACGCCAGATGGCCTCGTAGGCGATGACGGTCTGCGGGCAGTTGGCCATGAACACCGAAACCCGGTCGCCCTTGCCGACGCCGAGGCCCTGGAGACCGGCGGCAAGGCGATCGACAGTGGCATCGAGTCCCCGGTAGGTCATCTCGCCGCCCATGAAGTGGATCGCCGGATGGTCGCCGTACCTGTCTGCTGAGGCGGTGAGGAAGTCACTCAGGGTCACATCGGGATAGTCGAGGGTGGTCGGGACCTCGGAGTCGTAATGCTGGTGCCAGATCCGGTCTTCCATGGTCCCTCCCACGGGAGCGCGTCGTCCATGCCGGTGAACAGGGTCATCCCGGAAAGGGCCGGTCACCAGGGGCAAACGGCACATCGCGGAACCTGATCGGCCCCGGCTGCGTTGAGTGCGCATGGAGCAGACGAATCGCCGATACGCCGGTGTGGCAGGAGTGGTGGCTGCGGGTGCCGCCCTCGGGTTGGGGGAGTTGCTGGCCGGTGCCTTCGAGAGCGTGGCATCGCCGCTTGGGTCCGTCGGCGGGCTTGTGGTGGACAACGTGCCTCTCGGTGTCGAGCGATGGGCGATCTCGGTGTTCGGGACGGCCGACAAGGTGGCTCTGGCGATCGGGACGGTGGTGATCGTCCTCACCATCGCCTGGTTTGTGGCAGTGGCAGCGCTGGAGCGCTTCTGGACGGCGATCGTTGTCTTCGTCTCCTTCATCGCGGTTGGGGCCGCTGCCGGATTCGGCGAACCGGGCGCAGCGGTCGTCCCGGTGATTGCCGCGGCTTCGGTGGCCGCCGGTTCCGGTCTTGTGATCCTCCGGCTGATGCTGCAGGCGATCGAGGGGGCGGCGTCCCCCGATCCGGAGGAGCACATCGCCGCAGACGCCGACAGGCGCAGGTTCCTGGCACTGGCGAGTATCGGGGGAGCGGCCGCCCTCGGGTCCGGGGTGGTCGGGCGGGCTCTACTCGCTTCGGTGCCGCCGCCCCCGGAGGCTGAGGTCTCCGGTGTGGGGGCTGTGACGGGGGTGGGTCCCGAGCACGATTTCGGGTTGCCGGGCCTGACCGCCGCGGTTGTGCCCAATGGCGAGTTCTATCGCGTCGACACCGCCCTGGCGATACCCCGCATCGACACCGCCGACTGGTCGATCCGGGTCCACGGACGGGTGGACAGGGAGCTGACGATCACTTACGACGACCTGATCGCCGCCGACCTGGTGGAGGACTATGTGACGCTCTCGTGCGTCTCCAACAAAGTGGGGGGAGATCTGGTCGGCAACGCCGGGTGGTCGGGTGTGCGCCTGACCGGCATCCTCGAGGAGGCGGGCGCCGACCGCACCGGGACCCAGTTGGTGGGCAGGTCGATCGACGGTTGGACCTGCGGATTCCCAACGGAGTTGGCTTTCGACGGGAGGCAGGCGCTGGTCGCTGTGGGCATGAACGGCGAGGTGCTGCCTCGTCG
Organism: uncultured bacterium; assembly: GCA_965370535.1. Classification (GTDB taxonomy): domain Bacteria; phylum Actinomycetota; class Acidimicrobiia; order Spongiisociales; family UBA11373; genus JAHJML01. The sequence goes on along the minus strand of CBDUUY010000125.1, from coordinate 1,975 downwards.
GCACGGGTTCCCCGCCCGCCTGGTGGTGCCGGGCTTGTACGGCTATGTGTCTGCGACCAAGTGGCTGACGGAGATCGAGATCACCGGATGGGACGACTACGACGCCTATTGGATACCCCGCGGCTGGGCCAAGGAAGCGCCGATCAAGACCCAATCCAGGATCGACGTTCCCCGTGGCAACAGCCGGGTGGAGGGGTCCCCGATTGTGGCGGCAGGGGTCGCCTGGGCACCGGGGCGGGGGATCGGCGCCGTCGAGGTGCGCCTCGACGAAGGGCCGTGGCGGCCTGCGGAGTTGTCGGTGCCGCTGTCCGGCAACGCCTGGGTTCAGTGGCGGGTGGGCCTGGACGCCGTGCCGGGCGACCATCGCATCACCGTGAGGGCCACCGACGGCGACGGGGTCGTGCAGACCGACGAGGTACGGCCCCCCGCACCCGATGGGGCGACCGGCCATCACTCGATCTCGATCGCGGTTCTCTAGTTCCCCGACCCGCAACGCTTGCCGCGTCGAGGATGTCCGGTGACAGCTCTGGCTTTGTCCTCGCCCTCGATGCAGGTTGCAGTGCGGCTTGGTCCGAAGTGCTTGCCGGAGACGCCTCTCCCTCGCCCTCGACATCGCCAAAGCCACCGGCCGGGGTAGTGACGGCGTGACGAGTACGCTCGGGGACGGACGATCACAGAAGGAGTCGATCCATGCTCAGGTCAGGAAACAGCGGCGAAGCGGTCGCCGATCTTCAGCGTTTGCTGAGGCTGAAGGGCTTTGATCCCGGTGAGGTGGATGGTGTCTTTGGCCCCGTGACCTCAGCAGCCCTCATATCGCTCCAAGAAGCGGCCGGCCTCGACGCCGATGCCATCTACGGACCCAAGAGCGAAGAGGCTCTGAAGGGCTGGGCAATGGGTGCAGGTGCCCCTGAGGCGGCCGAAGAGGCCCCCGCCGAGACCCCCGATCGTCCCCAGGCCCTCTAGGACAGAAGTCTGGATGAAGGTGCCTCCCCACGGGGAGGCACCGCCGCGTCTGCGGCGCCACACGTCCGCCGGATGGTGCCGATGCGGTTGATGAGACCTGCCGCTGAAGGGGCCGCCCGGAAGTGATGGTCCCCGGCGGGTAGGGTCGCGGCTGATGCAGATACGCCGTGCCTTGCTCCCGGCCGACCGGGGCGCCATCGGCCTGGCCATCGCGCAGGTGGAGCGAGCCGATCGGCACCCTCCACTCAGCGAGGAGGCCCTGGCCGCTCTGGCCGCAGCCTCCGGCCCCGTGGGTTGGCTGGTGGAAGAAGCGGGGTCGGTGATCGGGTTCGCCCATCAGAGGGAACGCGGCGACGTCACGGTGGTGGAGACGGCGATCCTCCCCGAGGGGAGGGCGGCGACGGCCGCTCTGCTCGTCGGCCGGGTCTGCGCCGACGGACCCTCATCCACGCTGCGGTTCTGGGCGGCCGACACCCAGACGGCCGAGGTGATCGAGGCTGCGGGGGGCATGCCCGCCCGGCACTTGTTGCGGTTGGAGCGGCCCCTCCCTCCTGCCGAGCGGCCCACACCTGTTGGTGGGGTTCGCATCGTGCCGTTCCGGCCCGGCGCAGATGAGGGCGCCTACCTGGTCGTCTCCAACGATGCATTCGCAGGTCACCCCGAGTCGGGAGCATGGGACCGCGGTGTGTTCGCCGATAGGGCCGGGCGCCCGTGGTTCGATCCCGACGGTCTCTTCCTGGCATGGGAGAGGGGACGGCCTGTGGGCGCCTGCTGGACCAAGGTGCATCCAGGCGGGGTCGGCGAGAACTACTCGATAGCGGTGCGCCCATCGGCGGCCGGCCGCGGTCTGGGGAAGACGCTCGTACTCACCGGCTTCTGGTATCTGGCGGAGCGCAGAGGCGCCACGGTCGGGATGATGTGGGTCGATCGGGCCAATGAGGCTGCGGTGCGGCTCTACCGTCGTATGGGCCTGGAACCGGTGGCAGGCAGGACCGAATTTCTGCTGGCGGGG
>CBDUUY010000124.1:0-6788 GCA_965370535.1 uncultured bacterium | reverse complement strand
GTTTGCGTTCGATTCTGTCAGGCTCACGACCGACGAAGGATGACCGTCCCGTTGCTTCTCTCTCAGCCGTGGGACGCGAACGTCGAGCCAACCAGTGGTGATCAGATCTAGGAGCCCCGACCACAAACGTATGCCGCGTTGAGGACGTCCAGGGACGCCTCTGGCTGTGTCCTCGTCCTCGACGCAGGTTGCAGTGCGGCTTCGTCCGAAGTCCTTGCCAGAGACGCCTCTGCCTCGCCCTCAACATCACCAACGCTCCCGGCCAGGGCACTGGTTGGGGCCGGTGGGCACTCCCCGGGGGCCGTTTCGACGGGGCTCGCAGGAGGTACCATCGTATGGGGATCGCATGTCCGGGGAGAGCGCATGGTCTATGTCGGTGACGGGGAACTCGATCGATGGATCGAAGAGGATCTCCCCTATTTCGACTTGACCACCCATCTGCTCGATATCGGGCACCAGGAAGCCACGATGACCTTCGAGGCCAGGGAGTCGGGGATTGTGGCCGCATGCACCGAAGAGGCGGCCAGGATCTTGGCCAAGTGCGGGGCCACGGAGGTGGAGCACCGCCCTTCCGGCTCGGTCCTGGCCGACAAAGAGGTGATTGTGAGCGCCGACGGAAGTGCCGAGGCGCTCCACCGGGGGTGGAAGGTGACCCAGAACCTTCTGGAGTATGCCTGCGGCATTGCCACCAAGACCCGTCGGATGCTGGAAGCAGCCAGGAGAGCCAACCCCGATGTCATGCTCTTCACGACACGAAAGAGCGCTCCGGGGACCAGGAAACTGGTCATCAAAGCGATCCTGACCGGCGGCGCCTACCCTCACCGACTGGGTCTCTCCGAATCGATCCTCATCTTCGACAACCACGTTCGCTTCATAGGGCTGATGGAACTACTGGAGCATCTCCAGAAGCACGGCTACAGAACACTCGAGAAGCGGATCGTGATCGAAGCCACGGATCTCGAAACTGCACGTTTGCTGGCATCCAGAGGTATGCAGCTGATCCAACTGGACAAGTTCGACCCGGGTCACCTCGAAGAGGCGGTAAGGGCCCTGAGGGCCGAGTACCCGAATGTAGAGATCCTGGCCGCTGGAGGTATCACCGAGTCCAACATCGCCGAGTACGCCGCCAGCGGTGTAGACGGGCTGGTATCCAGTAGCCCCTATCACGCCAAGCCGGCAGATGTCGGCGTTCGCATCGAGCGCAGAAGCGCGGGGAATTGAGCCTGCCCACCTCCGCCGCTCGCCGGCGGCGTCATCGCCGGTGTCTCCGGGGCTGATACTTGTCGCCCCGATGCCGGAAGACGATCCTGGGGAAAGGCGAGCGAAGGTGGAGGCATGTTGCGTCGGGTGATCGTGGTTGCGGGAGCCTTCTCGCTGGTGACGGCTGCGTGCGGTGGTGGCAGCGTGCTGGCGCCTCCACCGACGACGGGGACCGTGCAGGCCACTGAGTCTTCCGTCACCGATCCTTCCGTCGGCGATCCTTCCGCCACGGAGTCCTCGGTCGTCGAGCCATCGTCCTCGCAACCTGTGGAGTCGAGTGTCACCACCGGCACCACACCACCTGCACCGGCGCCGGCACCTGCACCCGATCTGGCAGTCCACCAGGTGATGCTCCGCTACGAAGGCGCTGCCGGTGCGGGCACCTTCGAGGCGACGATCTGCAACCTGGGCGAGGCCGTGGATCCGGGACCCGAAGTGACGATCACCGCCAACGGTGTGCAGGCAACGGTCCGGGGAGGCCCCATGGACCCGATGTCGTGCGACGACTTCTCGGACCCGATGCTGGATCTTGCCTCCTACGGGGTGGCGGGCCCGGGGCGGGTCACTGTGACGGTGGAGGTCGGCGGCATCGGCGGAGATCCGCCGGGCAACAACACCCTCGCCGTGGACCTGGACATTGCCGAGGTCACCGCATCTGCTCCTTCCGATCAACTGCAGCGCTATCGGGACTGCCTGGCGAGAGGCAACGACCATCGGAATTGCGTCATCGAGGTGCCGTACCACCCGATAGCCGATGCCGGCGAGGTGATGAAGGTGTCGAACGGGTACCTGGTGATCGGCCCGGCCCGCTACTCGGAGGTGCTCTCGTACCTGCTGGCCGACAATGCTCTGTGCACTCCGCGACTGGAGGAGTGGCTGGGCATCGACGGGCCGACCCCTGTGTCCCACCGATTGGTGGTGACCGACGACTACAGCGGCGGCTATGCGGTTCCGTTCGTGCAGGTGTACTCGGTCGGCTCCCGGGTGGGGTGGGACGAATTCGCTGCAGACGAGGGCCCGTGGCGGCAGCCGCACCTGGAGGGGATCTGCTCGAACGCCCATGAGTTGACCCACCTGATCCTCGGCGAGGTGCCGATGCCGGGATGGCTCAACGAGGGCCTGGCGACCTACATGCAGGACTCGGGCCGATCGGGCTACGGCCGATCACAACCGGTCGAGTGCCGGGAGCACGGCTGGTACGGGAGGGACTTCGACGGCGTCGTGCGCGAGGTCCCGTTCCAGGACCTGATGATCTACGACCCCGATGTCCATGGGATCTACTACTACTACACGGCGATGTGCTTCTGGGAGTACCTGGAGGACCAATACGGTACGGGGGCGATTCAGGAGATCCTCAGGGAGACGGCGGCGTATCGCGACCCCGGGTTCAACGGATGCACGTCGATGAGGATGTCGGTGCTGTTCATCGATGACATCGTCAATCCCGTTCTGGGAACCGATATCAGCCCGGTGACCCTGGACAAGTGGGGCTTCGGAGGCACCTACACGTCCTGCGAGGGGTTGTAGGCGGCTACCCGCACCCTGAGACGACCGCCAGGCAGCGGTTGGTCCCCGGCCCTCCATCGGCCCGGTCGGCGCCGTCTCCGCCCCACAGCAGGTCGTCACCGCCGCCCCCGAGCAGTGAGTCGTCGCCGCTGCCACCGACCAGCAGGTCGTCGCCGTCGAGGCCGCTGAGCAGGTCGTCGCCTTCGCCTCCCCACAACACGTCCGCCCCTTCGTAGCCCATCAGCAGGTCGCCGCCGTCCCCGCCTTCGAGACGGTCGTCACCCTCGCCGCCGCTGATGAAATCGTCGCCGGCGCCTCCGCAGACCAGGTCGTCACCTCCGCCGGACCAGATCGAGTCGTCGCCGCCTCTGGCGACGATGACGTCGTCGCCGTCGGTGCCGACGAGGACATCGTCGCCCGGCGTGCCCAGGATGGTGGCGACCTTGCCGTTGCAGGAGACGGCGGGCCACGGGTCTTCGGTGGGGGTGGCCCCACTCGGCCCGAGGAATTCGACTCTGTCGACGGTGCGCTGCCAGGAGGCGAGCAGCGTGGCGGGGTGGCCCCGGCCGGTCAGCAGCGAGTGGCCGACGGGGAGCACCTGCTTGGTCGACGTGTTGATCCAGATCGGGGTGTATTCGAGCCGTTCCACCACGAAGCGGCCGTCGTCCTGCTCGACGACCTCGGCGTTGATCACGATGCCGTCCTCGGTCCCGAAGCGGCCCTTGTCGTCGTTGGAGCGGATGCTGGCGAGCAGGTTGCTCATTCCGTAGACGACGTACTCGTCGCCTATCCGCTGGATCGGTTGCACGACGTGGACGTGGTGGCCCAGGATCAGATCGATGTCGGGTGATGCCAGAAGCTGCTCGGCGAGAGAGATCTGCTCCGAGGTCGGACGAACCCGGTACTCGTATCCCCAATGCATGCTCAGGATGACGAACTCGGCCCCGTGCTCGCGCGCCCATCTGGCATCGGCGAGGATCGTGTCGGCGTCGATGAAGTTGACCGACCAGGGGTCCATGGCATGCCAGCCGTTGAGTCCGTAGGTGTAGGCCATATGGCCCACGGTGACACCGTTGACATCGTAGAGGTTGGGCAGTCGCTCCTCCTCCGTGCGGGCGGTCCCGGTCGTAGCGAGACCGGCCGCCTCGAGGAACTCGATCGTGTTGGCCAGTCCCTCGCGTCCGGCATCGAGCGCATGGTTGGAAGCTGTTGAACAAGCATCGAATCCGATGGCAGCCATTGCATCCGCGATCTCGTACGGCACCACGAAGCGCGGCCAATAGCTGAGCCCGCGGTTCGTGGAGGTCAGTGTCATCTCCATCTGGCAGATCGCCAGGTCGGCCTCGGAGATCCACGGTTCGACTGCGGCGAGCAGTGGGGCGAAGTCGTAGGTGCCCCACCCCGGGGCGTTGTTCTCAGCGACCCCTGCGATGCCGATGTGCACGATGACATCGCCACCGGCAGCGATCGTGAACGAGCGAGGCTCGGAGGTATGCGATGCAGCGGCCGGCGCCGCCGCCATGAGCAGGACGGCGATCGGCAGCCACCACGGTCTGCGTCGCATCAGCTTTCGCATGAGGCGATTGTGGCAGCCGCCCGGCAGTCGTCGATGCCGTCGCCGCCTGCGATGCGGTCGTGGCCGGCGCCTCCCCAGATCACGTCATCGCCGTCGCCGCCCACCAGCGAGTCGTCCCCCGGCTCACCGATGATGAGATCGGAGCCTCCGAGGCCGCTGACCACGTCGTCCCCGTCGCCGCCCCAGAGCGTGTCTGCACCTCCGTGACCCATCACGAGATCGTTCCCGTCACCGGCCCGGATGTAGTCGTCGCCGTCGCCTCCGTTGACGAAATCGTCTCCCGCTCCGAGGCAGACCAGATCGTCCCCATCGCCCGCCCAGACGGCGTCGTCACCGCCCCTGGTGACGATGACGTCGTCGCCGTCGGTGCCGATGAGGAGGTCGTCACCCTGGGAGCCGAGGATGGTGGCCACCTTGCCACGGCAACTGATCGCGGGCCACGGGGTCGGAGTCGTGCCACCGGTGAAGCCCAGTAGCCCGGCACGCTCCACCGTCCGGCGCAGCGAGGCCCGAAGGTCTCCCTCCCGCCACCCCGGCTCGTAGGCGAGGGTGTGCTGGACGGGCACGATCTCTTTGGTGTTCGGGTGGACCCAGGTGGGTGTGTAGGACAGATCGGTGACCTCGAACGAACCGTCGTCCTGCTCGGTCACCTCGAAGTGCACGATCATGCCGTCTTCGGCGCCGTTCCGTTCGATGTGCGGCCAACCCCGGATGTTGGAGAGGTGGTTGCTCATCCCGTAGACGACGTACTTGCCGTTGATGACGTCGATGGGTTGTATGACGTGGGCGTGGTGCCCGACGATGAGATCGATGTCGGGGGAAGCCATCAGAGGGGCGACGTATTCGAGTTGGCGCTCAGATGGCAAGACCTGATAGTCCTTCCCCCAGTGGATGCTGAACATGACGAACTCGGCGCCCTGCTCACGAGCCCAGGCGGCATCCGACAGCATCTTCTCCAGATCGAGGTAGTTCACGGCCCACTTCTCCGGCACGAAGATGAGGTTGGTGCCGAAGGTATATGAGCCGTGCGCCACGGTGACGCCGTTCACCTCGTAGAGCGAAGGGTGGTTCTCGGCGGGCGAGCGGAAGGTGCCGGTGTGGCCGAGGCCTGCTTCGTCGAGCACGTCGAGCGATGCGATCAGGCCGTCGAGGCCCCAATCGAGCGCATGATTCGCGGCCGTCGAGCATGCGTCGTACCCCGTGGCCACCAGCGCGTCGACGAGTTCCGGGGGGGCGCTGAAGCTGGGATGGGGGGAGTTGGGACTCGCCCTGGTGATGCTGGAACCGGCGGACAGCAGCGGCGTCTCGATGTGGCAGATGGCCAGGTCGGCGCTGGAGATCCAGGGCTCGATCCGGGCGAACATCGGGAAGAAGTCGTGGGTGCGGTAGCCGGGAGCGTGGGCGTCGGCGACCTGCCTGACGCTGTCCATGATGAGGATGTCGCCGGAGGCAGCGATCGTGAAGGAACGCGCCTCCGGGTCCGGTTCCCCGGCATGTGCCGGGATCGCGGCGAACAGCAGCACCAACCCGACTGATGCTGATACACGACGCATGGTTCCCCCGAGATAATCCGCCCCGGCAGGGTCAAAGGTACCCGGTGGGAGCACCGGGGACGGTCCTATCCGGCCGTCCCGGCTTCCTCGCCGGCATGGACCGCACCGTCTGACTGGTCGCGTGTCTCCGGTGCCGGGTCCGATCTATCGGGAGGTATGGGCCGGCGAATCCTCTCGATCCTCACCGGTGTCCCCACGGGATCTTCCGGCGTTGGCGACGGTGGAGTGCGGCAGGAACTCGTCGACCGGATGGTCTCAGGAGGCCCGCCGCCCGGGGAGGTGGTCGGCATCGGTGAGCGGCGCGGCCGTGGCCCGGAGGTCGTTGCCGGGGGTGGCGGTCTCTTCGGACTCCTCACCCTCGGTGCCCTTCACCTTCTGCAGGCGTTCGGTGAGCCGGGCCAGTTCTCTCAGTACCCGTTCGAGATCGCTCATGAGGTCATGATGAGGCATGGTGACGCCGGCGCCAAGGGCCGTTCGGCCCATCCGACCATTCAATAATTGGGACGCATGGCCGGGCTCCCGAGGCATATGTCTCATCAACGGCCCGTGGTTGCCGGAACGGGCTGGAGATGTGACGCGCCTGAGGCCGGTGACCGGGCGCCTGCGGGCGGCACCGGCAGCGCCCGATCACTCGTCCCAGACGTGGACGGGCATCCCGATGAAGAACAGTTCGTGGAGGTAGTCGGCCTCCCACACATGCACCCTGATGCAGCCGTGCGAGGCGGGCCAGTAGGGCACGGTTCGGTAGCCGTGTATCCCGTAGTTGTTGTCCCTGCCAACGTAGGCCCAGAACTTGTAGATGGACCAGGCGCCGGGTTTTGGGGACCAACCGTTGTAGATGTGTTTCTGGAAGAAGTATGAGCCGTCCGGGCGGTTGATGGTCCGGGGGGTGT
>CBDUUY010000123.1:0-6790 GCA_965370535.1 uncultured bacterium | reverse complement strand
ACCCGGAGTTCTCGACCCTTGACCAACAACCCCCGCCGGTTTGCGATCGGCCTCGCGATCGTGGCCGTGTACATCATCTGGGGCTCCACCTATCTGGGGCTTCGCTGGGCCCTCGAAGGAGGGTTCACTCCGTTCCTGATGGGGGGAATCCGCTTCCTGATCGCAGGGGCCATGCTCTACTGGTGGTCCAGCCGCAAAGGTGCCCCGGCGCCGACACTGCAGGAATGGCGGGGTGCCGCCGTCATCGGCGCATTGATGCTCATCGGCGGGGTGGGCCTGGTGACCATCGCCGAGGACCAGGGAGTCGGCTCGGGAGTGGCCGCCGCTGCGATCGCCGTCATGCCCCTGTGGGCCGCCCTCTGGGGCGGATTGTTCGGCGCCTGGCCGAGGCACATGGAATGGGTTGGACTGCTGATCGGCTTCGGCGGCGTGGTGCTGCTGTCATTCGAGGGTGACTTCGCATCGACCACGCTCGGGTTGGTGCTGATGATCGTGGCCCCGATCTCGTGGGCCCTCGGGTCCATCCTGTCCGGCCGCCTCACACTGCCCCGGGGAACGATGGGCACGGCAGCCCAGATGCTCACCGGCGGGGCCATGCTGGCTGCGGGAGGCCTCATCCGGGGCGAGCGCATCACCGAAATGCCCACCATCGGTGCCTGGCTGGCCCTTGCCTACCTGATCGTGTTCGGGTCGATCTGGGCCTACGGCGCATACATGTTCTTGCTGGCCAACGTCCGCCCCGCTCTCGCCACCTCATATGCATACGTCAACCCTGTGGTGGCGGTGATACTGGGGGTGACGCTGGGGTCCGAGACGATCAGTGGCTGGACCCTGGGTGGCCTCCCCGTGATCCTGCTGGGGGTGGCGATCGTGGGCGCCGCCCAGCGCCGCGGGCCGATGAGGAGAGCCGTCGTCCGGGAGTGAGGCCGGCAGCGTAAGGTCCCGGTCATGACCGACGCCGTCATCGGCCGCCTCACCGATTTGGTGCGAACTCCCTCACCCACAGGGGACGAGCAGGCCGTCACCGACCTGGTCGCCGGGTGGCTGAGTGGTACCGGCGCCGACCGGGTCGATCTGTGGGTGGACTCCATGGCCGATCTGGAGGGCGACCCGGACTACCCGGGCCGCGAGATCGAACGGCCCACCGTCCCTGTGGTCGCCGCCGCGGCGCAGGGGAATCGCCCCGGGCCGGTCGTCGTCCTCACCGGACACGTGGACACCGTCGCAGTCGGCGAACGCCAACACTGGACCCGGGACCCCTTCGGCGCCGAGATAGACGGTGATCGTCTCTACGGACGGGGTGCCTGTGACATGAAGGCCGGCCTGGCGGCGGCCATTGAAGCCTTCGATCACTTCGCTTCGGGCAACCGTGACTTCGCAGGGGAGGTCCGCTTCGTGGCGGTGCCCGGCGAAGAGGACGGCGGTACCGGCACCCTTTCTGCCATCCGACGCGGGTGGGCGGGGGACATGGTGATCCTCACCGAACCCACAGCCGGAGACGTCGTGGTCGCCCACGGCGGGGCGCTCACCTTTGCGATAGACGTGACCGGGAGAGCCGCCCACGGATCCACCCCCCACGAGGGCATCAGCGCCCTCGACGCCTTCTGGGAGATCCACAGGGCCATCCGCGAACTGGAGGCCGAGATCAACGCCTCCGAAACCGATCCTCTGATGACGGCCCTCGGCGTGCCATACCCCACCAACATCGGAATCGTGCACGGCGGGACCTGGGCCTCCAACGTCATGGCACATCTCAGGGCCGAGATCCGGGTCGGCCTGGCGGTGGGCGAGGCGATCGCCGACGGGGAGCGCCGATTCACCGATGGCCTGATCTCCAAGGTGGCCGGCCACCCCTGGCTGGCCGAGCACCCTCCCCGGGTGGAGCGCACCGGGGCGGCGTTCGGGTCGTCCCGCATAGACACCGGCGATCCCCTGGTCACCACGGTGCAGGATGCCGCAGAGGCAACCACCGGGCGGCGACCAGAGCCGATCGGGGTCCCCTACGGCTGCGATATGGCGTTGTGGCAACGGGTGGGCGGCGCCCGGACCGTGGTGTACGGCCCCGGCGACGTGGCCCAGGCCCACACCGCCGACGAATGGGTCTCCATGCCCCAGACCGTTGAGATCACCGGTGTGCTGGTGGAGGCGATCACCCGTCTCACGATCGGGTGACACGCACGACACGGGACCGGGCCGGCCACCTACCATCAAATCAGATACGCCGGGATGAGTTGAGGAACGGCTGTACACAGTCCCCGAGCCAAATGCGGGTCATCCGGCGATAATCGGCATGAGCAATCCAAAACCCGCACACCACTCCACCAGACGGAGCCGAAGAGGAGGAGTCCCGTGACCGCCCCCGATTGGAATCCCACCCACAAGATCCCGGACAATGGCCTGATGGCCCGCGAGAAGCCGGATGCGAGCCTCGAACCGCTGCAACGCATCGCTCACGGGTTGGAGGTTCGGATCGTCAAGGCCTCGGGCGGTTGGTCGAAGATTCGCACCGAGCAGGGCTGGGAGGGTTGGGTGGACGGGACCCGCCTAACCGAGATCAGTGCCTCGACTCCGGCAGCTTCACCTCCGCCGCCACCTCCGCCGCCGCCACCACCGGTGCCCTCCACCGTCACCGAGACCGACCCTGCACCGGAACCAGAGCCGGGACCCGAGGCCGAAGCGGCACCGGAACCTGAAACCGCACCCGCGGACTGGGCCCCGACCCACACGGCTCCGGACAAAGGTCTCCCCACTCGCAAAGACCCGGACTCCAAGGCAAAGACCACCGGCCGACTGGAAGCCGGGACCGAGGTCGAGGTCGCCGACACCGATGGCCTGTGGTCGAAGGTCCGCAGCGCCGATGGGGCCGAGGCCTGGGTGAACGGCAGGCTGCTGGTCGCCGTAGATGAACCGGAGACGTCCGAGCAGGCAGCCGAACCGGAACCCGCATCGTGGGCCGCCACCCACACCGTCCCCGACGGCGGCCTGCCCGCCAGGGCCAAACCGGATGCGAGCCTGGACCAATTGCTACGCATCCAGGCCGGAACCGGCGTCCGGGTCATCGAGACCTCCGGCGCCTGGTCACAAATCGACATCGAGAGCGGATGGGGCGCCTGGGTGGACAACCGGCGACTGGAGCCCGTCGGAGGCGCACCGGCCGCCACCGCCCCAGCGGCTGCACCCGCGCCCGCCCCCGAACCCGAGGTCTGGGCAGCCACCCACACCATTCCGGAAGGCGGGCTATCTGCCTGGTCCGAACCAAAAGCCGACCGGCAGCCGATCCTCAAGGTCAGGGGAGGCACCCCGGTCCAGGTGGTCGATACCGCCGGAGCCTGGTCACGGATTCGTACCGAACCGGGGTGGGAAGCCTGGGTAGACGGCCGCCGTCTGGCGGAACCGGACTGAGTACCGTTTCCTCAAGTTTGAGCGCGGTGAGGGTCCGTCTGCCCTGGCTTGCGGCCGCCGTCACATAGATTCTTGTATCAAGTGGAATCGACTCCGGGGAGCGGATCGGCCGCCCCCCTGAAAAGGAGGCCCTATGGGAATCCGGATCAAACGGGTAGGTGTCCTCGGTGCAGGCGTGATGGGCCAGGGCATCGCAGCCCATCTGGCCAACGCCGGCATCCCCTCCTACCTGTTCGACATCGCACCAGACGAACTGACCGAAGCCGAAACTGCAGCGGGTCTGACCCTCGACGACCGGGCGGTCCGCAACCGCATCTCGGCCGACGGCGTCACCTCGATGGTCAAGAACCGCCCGGCCCTGCTGTACAGCAAGGACCTGGCGCCGTATGTGACCGCCTGCAACTACGAAGACGACCTGGACAAACTCGCCGAGTGCGACTGGATCGTCGAGGTGGTCATCGAACGACTCGACATCAAACAACGGGTCTTCGAGATGGTCGAAGAGCACCGCAAACCCGGCAGTGTCATCTCATCGAACACATCGGGCCTGTCTGTGGCGGCCATGGCGGAAGGCCGAACCGACGACTTCCGCAAACACTTCCTGGTCACCCACTTCTTCAACCCGGTCAGGTACATGCGACTGCTGGAGTTGGTGCCGTGTGACGACACCGACCCGGATCTGTTCGCAGCCATGGCCGACTTCGGGGAGAAAGTGCTCGGCAAAGGCATCGTCTATGCCAAAGACACCCCCAACTTCATCGCCAACCGCATCGGCACCTTCGGCATGGCGTCGGTGTTCCATTGGATGGGCCAGGCCGGCCTCGGCGTGACCGAGACCGACAAGATCTTCGGGAGGGCCATGGGCCGCCCGGGATCGGCCGTCTTCCGCACAGCCGACATCGTCGGCCTGGACACACTCGCTCATGTCTTCGGCACCATCGAGCAGAACTGCCTCGACGACCCCTGGCGCGAACGCTTCGCGCCGCCGGCGGCCATGACGGCGATGGTCGAGAAGGGCATGCTGGGCGCCAAGACCGGGGCCGGGTTCTACAAGAAGGTCAAAGGTGAGGACGGCAAGAGCGCCATCCTCGCCATCGACCTGGAGACCCTCGAGTATCACGAGCAGCCTGCCGTGAAACTCGCCTCGATCGGTGCCTCCCGCAGCAAGGAGACCACGGCGGAGAAGATCTCTGCAATGGTCTGGTTCGAAGACGAACACGGCGAACTGGCCTGGAAGGTGACGGCGGAGACATCCATCTACGCCGCCCAACTGCTGGGCGAGATCGCAGACGACATCGTCAACATCGACCGGGGACTCCGCTGGGGCTTCAACTACGACCTGGGCCCATTCGAGACCTGGGACGCCATCGGCGTCGAGAAGTCGGTGCAACGCATGCGCGACGAGGGCATGGACGTCCCGGCAGTCGTGGACCGCATGCTCGAGAAGAGCGAAGGCACCTGGTACACGGTGCGCGACGGCGTGCGCCACTACTGGGACATCGGATCCGAGGAGTACTTGCCCATCCCCGTGGACGAGCGGTTGATCTTCATCGACGACCTCAAGGCCCAGGACAAGGTCCTCGCCACCAACGACGGCGCCACGCTGTACGACATCGGTGACGGTGTGGGCCTTGTCGAGTTCCACACCAAGATGAACGCCATCGACGGCCAGATCACCGAGATGATCGAAACGGGCGTCGAGATGGTGAACACCGGCGAACTCGTCGGCCTGGTGGTCGGCAACGAGGCCACCAACTTCTCGGTTGGAGCCAACGTGGGCCTCATCGGGATGCTGGCGATGAACGATCAGTTCGACGAAGTGGGTGCGGCCGTCAAGGCACTCCAGGACGCTCTGATGCGGATGAAGTACTGCGAAGGCCCTGTGGTGGTGGCACCGCGGGGTATGGCGCTGGGTGGCGGTTGCGAGATCGTCATGCACGGCGCCTCGGTACGCGCATCGGCCGAGTCCTACATCGGCCTGGTCGAGTTGGGTGTCGGCCTGATCCCCGCCGGTGGCGGGTCCAAGGAGATGGCGATGCGCTTCTTCGGGAGCGTCCCGCCCGGTGTCAAGGCCGATCCGTTCCCGTTCATGGAGCGTATGTTCGGGATCGTCGGCATCGCCAGCGTCTCGACCAGTGCCGAAGAGGCCCGCGACCTCGGCTTCCTGAAGCCGACCGATCGCATCACCCTGAACCCGGATGCCGTCCTGGCAGATGCCAAGGCCGACGTCCTGGCAATGGTCTCCATGGGCTACAAGCCGCCGGTGTCCAAGCCGGTCAAGGTGCCGGGTCGTGATGGTCTGGCCGCCCTGACCATTGCCGTCCACGGCATGAAGGAAGGTGGCTACATCAGCGAATACGACGAGTACCTGGGGAAGGTCCTCGGCGGCGTGCTGTGCGGCGGGGACGTCCCCGGCGGCACGATGGTCGCCGAACAGACCTTCCTCGACCTGGAGCGTGAGGCCTTCGTGGCTCTGTGCCGCCAGGAGAAGACGATGGCCCGGATCCTGCACATGCTGGAAAAGGGCAAGCCGCTGCGGAATTAGGAAGGAGTGCGTATGAGCACAGGAGTTGTAGTCACCCATGCCCACCGCACCGCGGTCGGCAAATCGGGCAAAGGCACCCTCGCCCAGACCAGGCCCGATGAGATGCTCGGTCTTCTCATCCAGGGCTTCCTGGAGCGGACCCCATCACTCGACCCGGCTGCGATCGACGACGTGATCATCGGCTGCGCCTTCCCAGAGGCGGAGCAGGGCATGAACGTTGCCAGACTCGGCGCCCTGCGGGCGGGGATACCCGTCGAAGTGCCGGCCATGACGATCAACCGGTTCTGCAGCAGTGGTTTGCAGACGCTGGCCACCGGGGCAACCCAGATCCAGGCCGGATGGAGCGACATCGTGCTCACCGGCGGTGTCGAGTCGATGTCGGCGGTCCCCATGGGAGGCCAGAAGCCATCGCCCAACCCGTATCTCGCAGAGAACTTCCCCAAGGCCTATGAGTCGATGGGAATCACCAGCGAGAACGTCGCCACCAGGTACGGCATCAGCCGTGAGGACCAGGACGGCCTCGCCGTCCAGTCCAATACCAGAGCGCTGGCGGCCATCGCTGAGGGTCGGTTCAAGGACGAGATCATCCCCATCGAGATCCAACTCAACGGCAAGACCGTGATATTCGACACCGACGACGGGCCCAGGGCGAGCACCATGGAGGGTCTCGCCAGACTGCGTGCCGTCTTCAAAGTGGACGGAGCATCAACGGCAGGCAACTCGTCGCAGACATCGGACGGCGCTGCCATCGAGTTGCTGATGACCCGCGACAAGGCCTCCGAACTCGGGTTCGAACCGTTGGCCGAATTGGTGACCTTCCAGGTCGCAGGGGTTCATCCCGAC
>CBDUUY010000122.1:0-6879 GCA_965370535.1 uncultured bacterium | reverse complement strand
TACGCGCGATCATCCCGCGGATTTGCCAACATCCCTTTTCAGACACGTTCTTAGACCGCGTCCCACACCCGTGCAAACAGTTCCTATGTACCCGGGCGCCCTAAACAATGAGCATCACCGCATGCGGGCGCCCCAGCGAATGTAATGGACACAGCTCTCCCTCGGTTGCCCAAATAACGGGCAACCAGTGGCATCGCCTGAAGCTCGACCGCCTGACCAGGTCGTCCTTCCGTGCAACGAAGATCGGACCGTCGGCACGATGCTCGTCCCGGCGCTTTCGCCGGGACGAGCATCGCATCCAGCAACTCTCTGCGTGACCGTACGTCCAGGCCTCGCTAGGACTCGGCCCGTGCCCAGGCCTTGAAGAGCGTGATCCTGTCGGTTGTGTTCGCGAAGTGAAGAAGGACACTCAGCCCGAGGCTTTGCGCCATCACCTTCGGACTGAGTGTGATTCCGTGACACTGGACCTTGTTGTTAGGCACCCATGAGACCGTCACGGAAGCAACTCTCACTCTGTTGTCCCACACATCGAGCGTGACCGGCTTTGTCGCTGCGCCATTCGTCGAGTGGGCACAGAACTCGACGTACTCGACCCACGTTCTGTCGTTCTCGATTCGCGACATGTACGGGATGGAAATGTGCACCCACTCGTTGCCCGGGCCGACCTTGATCTTCACCCTGGTTCCCCACCCGTAGGGCTTGAACATCTTGAGCTTCCACTTGCGCTGTGCAACCCACGCCGTCCCGTGAGCCACCATGTCGGTGTCGCCGCTCGATGCCCGGGCGTCCGACTCTTCGGTGGCAACGGTGACCGGCTCGGCGCCCTCTTCGGCCGTTGCGAGAACTGCTCCACTGATCACTGTGGCAACGGCCAGCGCCGCGATCATCAATCTGCGTACGGAACTTGATCTCATGGCATGCCTCCCCTGTTGACATCAGATAGACTGCCGGCCCCAGTGGTTTCCGGGCAAGCGTCCTACCAGAACCAGCAGCTTCCTCAAAGGTACACCTTGTCTCGACGGAATGGGCGAGCGCTCGGGCCAGAGTGACCCAGTGATCCCCCCAGAAGAGCCATCGGCTGCAAGCACGCTCTCGTTTTCGACGCCGACCCCAACACCTGGTCCCAGCCTGCCATCGGTCTCCTCGACCACGGTGACGGCCAACTCATCCCGATGGGCGCCGTCTGTGCCCAGTGTCGAGCCTGATCATCCGGGCCACACGGGTTCCGATCTCGCTGGCCCGGAACCGCGCCATTCGACCGCCCATCAGTCTCGATCCAGTCGCGGTGTGCAGCGCAACAATCCATCCGGGCTCACCAGTCCACCCGCCTCTCCACAGACCTGGAACCGCATCCGGCAACCGCCGACCAGCTCGGTGTGACTGCGTGCATCACTACGACCCCCCCGGCGACCCTCTAGCCTCAGCATGTCTAGACGAGAGGGCCATGGGTCGGATCGCTTCGTTCATCGTTCATCGTGGCAAGGTGGTCCTCGCCATCACCGGGATCATCACCTTGGTGGCCTTCGGCCTCATGTTCCGATTGCGGTTCAACGCCGATGTCGGCGGGTTCATCACCGAGGGCAACGAGTCCGGCGAGGCCTGGGTGGCGTTGCAGGAAAAGTACAACACCTCCGATCCCATCAACGTCCTGGCCGAGGCGCCCGACGGCATGACCTTCGCCGGCAAAGATGGTGTGCTCGCCCTAGCCCTGTTGCGCGATGCGGTCGCCGAGTTGCCGGGGGTGGGGCAGGTCGGGTCGGCCATCCCCGAGACGAACCCCTTGACCGGGGGGCCGCTGACATCCGGCATGATCTCCATGGCGCCCGAGGAGCAGATCCTGGCTGCCATGGAAGGGAATCCTCTGGCCGAACTCCTCATCAGCGAGGACGGGCGCCACGCCATGCTGATGGTGATCCCGGCGGGCGACGACATCGATGTGGCTCGCAGCATCGGCGACCTCGAGGCCCCGTCGGGGTTGCAGCTGACGCTGTCGGGCAACCCGGTGATCTTCAGTTCGGTGCTCGACAGCCTCGGGTGGTTCCTCCTGGTGATCCCTCCCCTGGTGGTCCTCCTGCTGGTGGCGGTCTTCTACGCCAACATCGGCGACCGGAGGCTGTCGATCCTCGCCCTGGTGCCGGCGTTCCTGGGATCGATCTGGACGTTCGGTTTCCTCTCCCTCACCGGCACGCGCATCGACATCGTCACCGTCATCGTGCCGATCTTCGTCATCGTGATGGGCTCGGCCGACGGCCTACACTTCGTCACACATTTCCAGGAGGCAGTAGAGGAGACGGCCGACAGGGTGGAGCGGGTGCGCTCCACCCTCAAGCAAGTCGGCATCCCGATGATCCTGACCACCATCAGCACGGCAGCCGGGTTCCTGTCGCTGCTGGCCACCGATGTGCAGCCCATCCGACAGTTGGGGCTCTTCGCCGCGGTGGGGATCGTGTTCGCCGGGATCGCCTCTTTCTTCACTCTGCCGGCGATCCTCTCCCGCCTCAAGATCGAGCCCAAGCACCACACGGCCATCATGGGCCGGCGGGTGACGGCAGGCCTCAAGGCGATCGTCAAGACGCGCTGGGCTGCCCCTGCGGTGGTGGCGCTCATCGCCGTGTTTGCGGTGGTATTCCTCCCCCGCCTCCACGTCAGCACCGACCAATTGTTCTTCTTCAAAGATGGCGACCCGGTGCGCAGGGCATTCGAGACCACCGAGGAGATCTTCGGGGGCGCCACGCCGCTGATGGGCGAGTTCGCCTTCGACCCGGCCGCCGGGGTCGATCAACTCGCCGAGATCCAGCAGATCTCCCGGGAGTTGGAGTCCCTGCCGGGGATCAGGACCGTCTTCAGCGCTGCAGACCTGACCGGCGTGATGTCCGAGGAGCAGATCGCAGGCGTCCTCGCCGGGGAGATCGACCTGCCGCTCGGCGACATGGTCTCCGACGACGGCCTCCGGTTCCTGGTGCTGCCGGGCGACTTCACCACGGACGACCTGCGCGGCTGGCTGGATTTTGCAGAGGAGACCGACGAGATCACCGTGCTTTCGGGGATGCCGGTGCTGTGGGATCAGATTGCCCGCCTGGTGGTCCGTGCGCAGTTCTTCTCGCTGATCGCAGCCTTCATCCTGGTGGCGATCATGCTGCTGGCGGCCTACCGGCGCATCCGGGAGACGCTCGCCTCGCTGGTGCCGATCGCCCTGACGGTGATCATGTTGCTGGCGTTCCTGGCCGCCTCCGGCATCCATCTGCATCTGGTGACGGCAGTGGCCTCGTCCATCGTCATCGGGGTCGGCATCGACTACGCCATCCACCTGGTGGCCGCCATCGACAATGCCAGGCCCGACGGCGACGGGTACGTCTTGCGCGCCATCGACAAGGCGGGAAGGCCGATCGTGGCCAATGCACTCGGGATCGCCGTGGCGATGACCGCCCTGTGGCTGTCGCCGTTCAAGATCCACCCCCAGATCTCGATGATCATGTGGGTGTCGATGATCACCGCGGCAGTGTCCGCCCTCGTCGTGATCCCGGCCCTCACCGACCGCCGCGGCGTGCTCGAACCCGAATGATCGAACACCCACTCCTCCGGCGTCTCCTGGACCTGGGCCTGCCCCAAGGCGACTGGGCGCTGTTCGGGAGTGGCCCGTTGCTGGTGCGGGGTTGGATCGATGAAGTCGGCGACCTCGACGTGATCACGCGCGGTGCCGCCTGGGAGCAAGCCAAAGCGGCAGGGGACCCCGGAACCCTGCAACCCGACGATGTCGAGAGCGTCGACGTCGACGGTGGTGCCATCACCATCGGCACGTCGTGGAAGTACGGCGACACCCCGGTGAGCGACCTCATCGACGATGCCGAGGACATCGACGGCATGCCCTGTGTGCGCCTCGAACACATCATCGCCTACAAGCGGATCGCCGACCGCCCCAAGGACCGGGGCCACCTGGCCGTGATCGAGGAGCATCTCGCCGGAGGAGAACGGTAGGCCACCGGCCCGGTTCCCGACGGCGACGCTGCACTCGAGATCGGCGCCGACTACATCGTCCCGGACGGCCGGCGTGGCGGCGCCGGGGCGGCCTCTGCATTTGGAGAATGGCGGGCACAAGGCCGGGCGACGGCGCCCTCAGCCGCTTCGCTGTTCCTTGGCCGTCAGAACGCAGAGCAGGAACCTCTCCGCTTCCATGCCGCCGGGCGGTCGATGGACCTTTTGGTCTAGACGGGTGGCGAGACGGGCGGCCAGTTCGCCTCTTGCGGCCCAGTCCATCGAATGGCGCCGTCTGAGGAAGTGGCGGACCACAGCCATCTCGTCCTCGGAGACGTCGGTCACATCCCAGCCGCTGAGATCCTCTTCCCCCACCGTCCGGATCCCCCAGGGGTTCAGCGGTACCTCGCCTCTCTTCTCCGGGCGGAGTTCCGGTTCCTGCACCACCACAGTGCCGGCCGCCATATCCCCGAGCCGTTGGTTCATGCTGGAGGCAAAGACGGCGACCATTCCCACCCCGTACCCCACCGGCAGACCGTCCACGATGCGCAGCAGTGTTCGGGTCAGCGACGGCACGAAGGTCACCGGGCCGCCGTCCGAGCGCACCACCCGCAGGCGGAGCATTCGCTTGCCGGGAGTCTGGCCGCCTGCGAGTGTCTCATAGAGGAGGTGGTACCCAAAGAAGATGCAAAACCAGGCCACGATGGTTGCGATGGGCGGCAGAATCCAGTACGCCACCAGCATGGCGAGGGCCTGGATGATGAAATCCACAATGGCGGCGCTTGCCCGGGAGCCGATCCCGGCCAGCCGGAGATCCAATGTCACTCCCTCAGGGGTGACCAGATAGAGGCGATCCTGTTCCATGGACGTGCAACATTTCGTAGCAGAGAGGCGGCCCTCTTGGGACCGGTTGCGTGAGCTTACCCTTCGCTCAGGGGGCCGCCCCAGCCGCCTGACCGCCGGGCAACTCCTCGAGGCAGGATCTCTCTATCGGGCGGCCGCCGCCGATCTCTCACACCTCCGGCGATGGTCCGGCGACGCCGCCCTGACCCGTGATGTGGAGGCGCTCACCCAGGCCGGCCGCCAGTTGGTCTACGACTCTGAGCACCGCAGACCACAGTTCCTGCGATTCGTCGGCTCCACCTACTGGCGCCTCGTGGCATCGAGACGGGCAACACTCGCCATCTCGGCGGCGGCCCTCTTCGCCCCCGCGGTCCTGGTCGCCGTCTGGGCACTGAACTCCCCTGCTGAGGCGATAGGACAGGTGCCGCCGGAGTTCCGCGGCGTGCTGAATCCGGGCCTCACCGGAACCGACAGCGCCATGACCATCGGCGAGCAGGCGGAGTTCTCAGCTTTCCTCCTGACCCACAACATCCAGGTGTCGTTCGGAGCCTTCGCCCTGGGGTTCCTTTTCGGCATCGGGACGATCTACATCCTGGTGACGAACGGGGTGATGCTCGGCGCCATCGGCGGATTGCTGATCGGTGCAGGCGACGGCGACTTCTTCGTGGAGTTGGTGGCAGCCCACGGCGTGCTCGAACTGTCGGGCATCGTGGTGGCCGGCGCCGCCGGACTCGGGATGGGCTGGGCCCTGGTGGACCCCGGCGAACGGTCACGCCGGGAAGCCCTCGTCGCCGAGGCCAGGGACGCCGTGCTCATTGTGGCCGGGACGATTCCCGTATTCATAGTGGCCGGGATCATCGAGGGTTTCGTCAGCCGACGCGGACTCCCCGCCCAAACCATGCTGATCGTGGGCCTCAGCTTCGGAGCCGCCTACTGGGGCGCCGTCTACGCAGCTTCCCGACGGATCAGACGCGAGCGCGCCGCTTGATGTCCAGATAGGTGTCGACAACCGCAGCCCCCAACTGGTCGACAGCTGCTTCTGCGACATGGGCACCGGCCGACACGAGACTCCGGACCACCCTGCGCTGTGCCGCAAGCGCTTCCAGGGCGACGGCGGCCCTATAGGGGTCGATCCTGGTCTCAGGATCGTCTGCCACCGCACGGTTCAGGTCGTCGTCGCGCGTGTTTGCGATCACCACCTCGTGGGTCCTCACCAGGATCGGGACGGCATCCACCAACGGCCGGGCCGCGGTCTCCTCGAACAGGTCTGTGAACACCACCACCAACCCCCGCTTGGATCGATTGGTCAACCGAAACGCCGCCTCGTAGTTCGACTCGGCCTCGATCGGCTCGAGGTCGAAGAGCGCCCGGACGACACCTTCGCCTCCGCGGCGGCGCGGGACAAGATGTCGCAGCACCGTCCCGGCAAAGGCCACGACGCCGACACGGTCACCGAGTTGGTCGGCCGTGTACGCGACCGCCGTAGCCGCATCGACGGCGGCGTCGAGGCGGGTCATCCGGCCGACCGGCGCCACCATCAGGCGTCCGGTGTCCACCGCCAGGAGCACATCGCGGTCCTGGTCCACGCGGTACACGTTGGACATCGGCTTCCCGGCCCGCATGGTCGCCTTCCAGTTGATCTGGCGGGCGTCGTCGTCGGGTGCGTAGTTCCGGATGGAATCGAACTCCGTGCCGATGCCGTGGGGCGGCCCCCGACGCAGGCCCTGTCCGGCGAAGCGCCCCATGGCCACCGCCCGGGAGATACTCCGCGCCGCCACGACATCCGGATACACGACCACCATCGCCCGAACATCGATGGTTCGATGGCGGGCGCCCAATCCGAGCGGGCCGATCGACCGGGTCGCCACCGGCCCGACGGTGTGATGGCCGCGCCGGTCGGCGACCAGTTCCCCGGTCAGCAGTGTTCCCTCCACACGATCCGGGTCGGCGCGGAGATCGGGAGGCGTCACCAGACGGACCTGATGCCGGCCCACCCCTTCGGAGATACTCAACCGGAATGGGACCGAACGACCCCGTGGAAGAATCGGGGCCACGTCGAGTTGG
>CBDUUY010000121.1:0-6905 GCA_965370535.1 uncultured bacterium | reverse complement strand
CGAGGCGGGGTGGACGTGCCGGCTACCGAGGGTTGGTGCATATTGCGCCGGACGCCTCGTCGGCCCGGTCCTTCGTGCAGTGCGATTCGCTCATTCTCGATGAGGAGTCCCGTTCCGACACGTATCCCCATCTCGATGTCGAGGAAGCGACCAGCAGGGTCGGACATGAGGCGACCGTATCCAGGATTGACGAAGGGAGGCTGTTCTATCTGATGAGTCGCGGCCTCGACGAGGAGGAGGCCACGGCCCTGCTGGTGGCAGGATTCGTCGAGCCCGTCAGCCGGGAACTGCCGCTCAGTTGTGCTGAGGAGGTCAACCGGCTGATCGCCCTCGACATGGCAGCCGCCGGGGCCGTGGGATAGGAGAATTCGACATGATCACCTTCGGACCGGTTCCCTCCCGTCGGCTCGGCCGCAGCCTCGGCATCAACAACATCCCTCCCAAGGTGTGCTCGTACTCATGTATCTACTGCCAGGTGGGAACCACGGTTGCGACGGAGATCGAGATCCGGCAGTTCTACCCCCCAGACCGGATCCTGCGAGAGGTGACCGTACATGTCGAAGCCGCCCGGAAGCAGGGAGAGCAGATCGACTACCTCACCTTCGTGCCCGACGGCGAGCCCACCCTCGATGCCGGGTTGCGGGAGTCGATCGACCTCCTCCGGCCGTTGGGCATTCCGATTGCGGTCATCTCGAACGGTTCGATGCTGTGGCGGCCCGAGGTGAGGGCAGCACTGGCGGAGGCAGACTGGGTGTCGGTGAAGGTCGACGCGGTGAGCCCCGATATCTGGCGCCGGGTGAACCACCCCCAATCGGACCTTGAGATCTCACAGGTTCTCGAGGGCATCCGGCGATTCGCCGACGGATTCAACGGGGACCTGTGTACCGAGACGATGCTGGTCTCCCGTGTCAACGACACACCGGAGTCATTGAGCGCCGTCGCCGAGTACCTCTCGGACCTCGATATCAAGACCGCCTATCTGGCCGTACCGACCCGGCCTCCCGCGTTGCCCGGTGTGAAGCCGCCGGATCAATGGGTGCTGAATCAAGCATTTCAACTCCTCGCCCGTCGTCTGCCTCGCGTGGAGTACTTGATCGGATACGAGGGAGACGCATTCGCCGCCACCGGCGAGATCGCGACCGACGTGCTCAACATCTCTGCCGTGCATCCGCTTCGCTCGTCGGCTATCGACGAGATGCTGGCTCGCAGTGGTGCGACATGGGATGTGATCGAGGCACTCCTGTCCGACGGGCAACTGAAGAGGGTCGATTACGAGGGGGAGCGGTACTACCTGCGGAGCTACCCACCCGGTGACGGATAGGAGTCCGCTGAGCAACATAGTGGGAGAGGCTGAGGATGACGGTTCTCGACGATCTGATGGACACACTCGACGGGGACGTCTCCGTCCGCGAGGTGAGGGTGGGGCCGTTTTGGACGGTGGTGTGCAGTCGGACTTGCGGATTGTCGTCCACCCTCATGCCGTCCCAACACGTGCACGGATCCCGGTGGGTCGAAGATGCGGGTCACCTCATCGGCATGCCGGCCGGGGAGGTCGCCGGCCTGGCCCGCTCCGAGAGCCCTCTGGAGGCGAGCATCGGCATGGCGGCGGTCAATTCGATGGTTGCCTTCGACTCGTCTCGTGGTGTCGACCTGAATGCGGGGCGGTATCTCATCGAGCACGGTCGGGGCCGCTCGGTGGCGCTCGTCGGCCACTTCCCCTTCGTATCCGATCTGCGTGAAGCTGCCGACCCTCTCTGGGTCATCGAGTTGGACCCGCAGTCGGGTGATCTCACCTCGGCCCAGGGGGAGGAGTTGATCCCCCGGGCGGACATCGTCGCCATCACCGGGTGCACCTTTGTCAACCACACGGTGGATAGGTTGCTCGCTCTCTGCCCGCCGCAGAGCCTGGTGATGATGCTGGGCCCCACCGCGCCCATGTCCCCGGTGCTCTTCGAGCACGGAGTGGACGTGATCAGCGGCTCCCGGGTGATCGATGAGCAGCGGACACTTCGCTCAGTGTCGGAGGGGGCGACGTTCCCGCAGGTCGATGGGGTCCGCCTGCTCACTATGACCCGCCCGGGCCTGTCTGGAGGTTTCGGGGCCCGACCGGTCGCTTGACGCCGCCGGGACCCTTGCTACAGGCGTGCCTCGACGCGTTCCCATACGCCTCGCAGAGCGTTTGAGACCTCGGAGTGGGGCAGGTACTCGGTCACGGGTCTTCCATCGACCATTGCCTGGGTCACTCCGGTGTCGAAGGGCAGTTCCCCCATCACGTCTATGCCGCGGTTCCGGCAGCGGTCCGCCATTGCTTCCGCGTTTTCCGGGTTCACATCCGCTTTGTTGATGAGGGCCACGGCCGGGACGTGGAAGTGGTCGAGGGTGGCGATGATGCGCTGCAGATCGTGGTCGGCCGAGATGGTCGGTTCGGTCACCAGGAGAGCCAGGTCGGCTCCCACACTCGCCGCAATGGTCGGGCACCCGATACCCGGCGGCCCGTCGATCAGGATGAGTTCGCGTTGCTCCTCCCCGGCGACGAGACGGCTCTCCTCCCTGATGCGGGTTACCAGCTTGCCCGAGTTCTCCTGGCCGGCGGGCAGGTGGGCGTGCAATAGGGGCCCGAACCGGGTGTCCGACCGCATCCACCACTGGGCGGGTTGCGGAACCATGGTGATGGCTTCATCGGGGCATTGATAGAAGCATGAGGCACACCCCTCACAAGCGATGGTGTCGACTCGGTATCCGGTTGAGTCCTCGACGATTGCATCGAACCGGCACACATCGAGACAGATCCCGCAGTCCGTGCATGCATCGGGGTCGATGATGGCGCTCTGGCCGCTCACGAAATCCCGGCGTTCGCGGAGCACCGGGTTCAGGATGAGTTCCAGGTTGGAGGCATCGACATCGGCGTCGGCCAGGACCAACGAAGTCCCGGCGGAGCCCAGGTGGGCGAGAGCAGCGGCAACGGAGGTTTTCCCCGTTCCTCCTTTGCCGCTCAGAATCACCAGTTGTTTCATCGGCCGGCCTCTTCTCGGATCCGCCGCCAGAGTTCGAGGAATAGTGGCCGATACTCCGGCAGCGCATCGACCAGAGCGCGCCCCTCCGAGAGCGCTCTGGCGATCCGGCGGTCGAGGGGGATGCGCATCAGGACCGGGATCCGCTCCCGGCTGCAGTACTCATCGACGCCGGAGTCCCCGATGCCGTCGCGGTTCACCACCACCCCGACCGGAATCTCCAGTTCATCGCGGGCGACCTCAACGGCCAAGCGGAGATCGTGGAGTCCGAACGGAGTCGGTTCGGTGACGAGGAGGGCGTAGTCGGCGCCGCGCAGCGTCTCCACCAGAGGACAGGAGGTGCCCGGTGGTGCATCCAGGATCACCACTGGGGAATCGGCACCTGCCGGGTGGCGCTCTTTCAAACGTTTGATGACGGGCACGGCGAGGGCCTGGCCGGTGTCCAGGATCCCGCGACCGAAGACGAGGCCATCTGCCCGGCCCCACTCCAGGGCGCCTATTCGTCGCTTCCCCTCACTGATGGCGTTCTCCGGGCAGATGAGGGTGCAACTGCCGCAGCCGTGGCACAAGTCGGGGAAGACCAGTACCTCTTCCGGTAGGACGCTGAGAGCGTTCCAGGCGCACACGTCGGCGCAAATGCCGCAGTAGGTGCAGGTGGCCGGGTCTACCACCGGGATGGCGATCGGAATCTCCTCGGTGCCCTCGATCAGGAGGTCGAGGAAGAGGCCGGAGTTGGGCGCCTCGACGTCGCAATCGAGCAGGATCGGTGCCGCCGCGACTGCTTCGATCGGCGGATCGGCAGTCTCGGCCACCAGAGAGAGAGCGAGGCTCGTCGCCACCGTCGTCTTCCCGGTGCCGCCTTTCCCACTGGCGATGGCGACGATCATCGCGGAATGCACCGGGTAGCGAAGATGATGCTGGTGTGCGGAGGTGCCCCGGTCCACCCCGGGTGTGTTCGAGATGTCACCTCCGGCCTGCGTCGGGGGAACCAGGGGCATCGTGGTGCCGGCTCTCACCACACGGTTCGGCGTCGCTCAGGCTTCCCCGGAAATGGTCGTCGAGCACCAGGCGGACAGTGCCCCGGCCGCCGGTCACCGCCTGGACGCCGAGAGAGGCGAAGGCGGTGATCGCCCTCGGGCCCATACCCCCTGCCAATATCGCATCGACATCAAGGCCTGCGACAAAGCTCGGGATCTGACCGGTTTCGTGGGAGGCGGCGTAGGGATTGGCGATGGTCCGGATGCTCTCGATCTCTGTACCGTCGATATCGACCAGAACGAAGAAGGGGCACCTCCCGAGATGTGGGCTGAGAGTGCTCTCCAGGCCGTTGTCGTCGAGCGATGGGATGGCGACAAGCATGGCTAGCTCCCGTCGGCGGAGGGTGTCATGAGGCGGAGCCCATTGTTCCTATAGGCCTCGATTGCCTCGCCGACCGTCCCGTCACCCTTGAGGTAGACGGCGACCCCCGCCGCATCCAAGACCCTCTGTGCATTGGGGCCGACGTTGCCGGTGATGACGGCTTCGGCACCGTGCTCGATCACCAACTCGGCGGCTCTGATCCCGGCACCACCGGACTCGGCGACCGCGGTGTTCGTGACCGCTTCGAAGTCGAGGGTCTCTGGGTCGACGAACACATACTCTGGGCATCGTCCGAACCGGGGGTCGAGGGTCGCTTCGAGATCGGTGCCCTCGGCCGATACCGCTATCGACACGGTGACGCCTTCTGGCCGGTCGCCATCATCGGGTGGGGCGACATGCCGGCCGGGCCCCGGGGACCCAGCGGCGGCAATCGTGCTGGATCAAGACCTCCACCTCCAGGCGGAGCCACGTCCCCAGCGGCCTCGTCTGCCCTGGCCGCCTCCGCGGCGCCAGAAGAGGGCAGGGGGCGAGTCGTCGCCGGAGGTCTCGATTTCGGGATCGTCGGATTGATTCGGTTGGGGCCGGCATCGGCCCAGACCCCATCCGCTTCTGGGGCCGGTTCCGCGTGGGCCCGTTCCGTCCATTTCGGGCATTTCTCAATTCTCCTTCCGGTTTGCTCCGTGGCCCGAGGTTCGACGCCCCATTCCTCCCCGACCCCGTCCTGGGTGGTCGAGTTGGCTCGAGTCATCGCATCGGCAGCCGCGGCCGCGACGTTGCTGCCCGTTGTGTACCGGGCAGGGCCAGGATTCACTCTGGCGTCGATCGACGACGCCGCCACCCACGGCGAGCACCTTCCCGTTGACGAGGGCGTCGGAGACCACATTCCTGGCGGCAGAGAGGATGCGGGCAAAGGTCGCCCGGGATACACCCATACGTGCTGCAGCCTCTTCTTGGTAGAGGCCCTCGATGTCGGCGAGGCGAAGTGCCTCCAAACCGTCGAGCATCAGGGTGGTCTGTGGGGTCGGGGTCTGGAGAGGGGGATCGGGATAGAAGGTCATCGTTGGAAGATCCGAACGGATCATCCTTTGGGTGACGGGTCGTGACATGATTTGATCATATGCTCGTAATTCGAGAGTGGCAAGAGCCGGATACAACCGGGGCAGGCCCGCCACGGTGTGGCCGCGGGGTCGGGAGGATCAGGGCAAAGGATGTGAGATTCCGGTACCGGGGTGATCCGGACCAACGGCACATCGTCCGGGTTGAACGCTCCCCGGGCTCTGGCCAGGCTGTAGCGGATTCGCAGACCGTCCGAAGCCAACGGCATCGAGAACCGATGCGTATCTCCCGGCATGTCGCTACGATCCTGCCCTCTCCAGAGATCCAACCGAGGGGGTTCGATGAAGTCTCTGCATGGAACGGTTCGTCATCTATTCCTGGCCTTTGCGCTGCTGGTGGCGCTCGGCTTGACCGCGGTTCCCGCCGGGGCGGTGGGGGCGACGCTCACGGTCTACCCATCGTCCGCTTCGGTGGGCGAGGCTGTTCAGTTCGAAGGCTCCGGGTTCCAGGCCGGCGCCAGCGTCGAGATCTGGTTCGGCGGTTGGACGTTGGCTACCACCACCGTTGATGTGTCTGGCAACTTCAAGACGTTCGGATACATCCCGGGGATTCCCGTGGCAGCCCACCCGATGGACGCAAATGCCTCAATAGGCCCTTCCGATTCGATCATGTACACGGTCCTTGCTCCGTCGGGATTCCTCTGTGGCGGCAAGCCCGTCGGGGCCGGGAAGCTGGGTACCAACGGCAACGACATCATCACCGGCACCCCCGGTGACGATGTGCTGTTCGGCCGTGGTGGTAACGACACGATGGACGGGATGACCGGCCATGACATCATGTGCGGGGGAGCAGGCAACGACACCATGGTCGGGGCTGCCGGTTCCGACCAGATGTGGGGTGGCGGCGGCGACGACTTCATGTACGGCAACTCCGGCAAGGACCACATCGTGGGGGAATCCGGCAAGGACAGTCTCTTCGGCGGCGGCCGACGCGATCTCCTCAACGGTGGCGGCGGGAACGACTCTCTCTTCGGCGGGAGCGGCCCCGACTCTCTCAAGGGTGCCTACGGCGACGATCTCCTGGTGGGCCAGGGGGGCGACGACACGATGAAGGGGCAGGCCGGCAGGGACAAGCTGTACGGGAAATCCGGTTTCGATACCGCCGACGGCGGGTTCAGCACCGACGAGTGCAGGGCCGAGATGAAGATCGATTGCGAGAACTGACCCGGCCCGACGTCGGGGTCTCTCGTCTCAGTTGCACCGATCGTGCGGGCGCGGCCGTAGCCCGGTCCGGAATCCGCCGTCCGGACCACGCTCGGGATGTGTCGTCTGCGTCGGACGCCTGTGGCTCCCTGGGCGGCTTCCGGGCGGGGTGGGTCCCCGTCCGGTCCGGGGCGGCGCGGTTCGGTTCCGGCTCCGCGGCGATTGAACGCAGACTCCCGAGACTTCTCAATTCCGGGGTTTTCCTGCAGCAGCGGTG